>JACZXH010000022.1 GCA_022571715.1 Bacteroidota bacterium
TTCCTTCTATGCGGAGGAGCAGAAACAATATACCTGGCAGGATGTAAAATCTACGCTCGGAAAGGGTGAAGCTGCTATTGAAATAATACGTTTCAACAAGTGGGATTTTCAAAAGATGAAATCGACAGATACCGTTTTGTATGCTGCCCTGATCGTAACTCCAAAAACAAAAAAATATCCTGAACTCGTGTTGTTTACTGAAGGTAATGAACTGGAGAGGAAATATATAAAATACTATCGGACTATGACACGTATCCGGAAAGAAGATACGTTGTCGTATGATCATTTTTGGTCACCATTAAAGAAACATTTGAAGGGAATTAAAACGGTATATTTTTCTCCGGATGGGGTTTTCAATTCTTTAAATCTTCAAACCCTATACAATCCCGACAAGAAAAAGTACTTAATGGAAGAAGTGGACGTGCGTATAGTTACCAGCACAAAAGATTTACTGGCCGCCAAATCACCTACTATGCCCTATAACTATGTGATCCTGATGGGAAATCCAGATTTCGGGCAAGAGGCGCAATTGTTGGCAAATCGCAATATCAACACTACTACCACTTTAGATTCATTAGCACGGTATGGAATCAGTGCATTACCTGGCACTAAAATAGAAATCGAACTTTTAAGTGAACTTTTCCAGCAGAAAGGATGGCGTGAGGATGTATGGACGGAACAGGAGGCTACCGAGGATCATCTCAAAAATATGCGTAAACCTAAAGTTTTACATATTGCCACGCATGGTTTTTTTGAACCTGATGATGATGAACATACGTACCAGAATAATCCGCTGTATCGCTCAGGTTTATTGCTTAGTGGAGCTGAAAAAGTTTTCCAAAACAATGAAAATATAAGAGGCAATACGCAAATAGGGAAAGAAGATGGTGTGTTGACAGCTTTTGAGGCCATGAACCTTAATATTGAGAATACCGAATTAGTAGTACTATCAGCTTGTGAAACAGGATTGGGTGAAATACGTAACGGTGAGGGAGTTTATGGCTTGCAGAGGGCGTTTCAGGTTGCTGGTGCGAGAAGCCTGATGATTTCTTTATGGAAAGTCAGTGATCAAGTCACCCAAGAACTCATGGTAGATTTCTATACAAACTGGCTGGGTGGCTTGAGTAAACGTGAGGCACTGAAGAAAACCCAGCTTATGTTGAAAGAGAAATACAAAAGTCCATTTTACTGGGGTGCATTTGTGTTGGTTGGTGAATAATAGACACCATAATCTTTAGCGATCTCTCGGAAGTTGACTTTGATCAGTTTATTCCATTAAGCATTTGTTGGGGAGATGTTAATCTAAAAAACCACCGTCAGATTCAATTTTAGTTAGCATTAAATTCACAATGATATTAACTTTTTCATATGAAAGTAACTGTCCTTGTAAACGAACTTTTTCATATACGAAATCAACAATTTCATCACAATAAAAATCCCCGCCAATTCCTAATTTATTATTCCAACAATCACTAAAAGCCTCATTAATGGAATTCCATTGAGGGGTTGTCATTGGAACTTCAATATTATCATTAACGTACTGTTTTATTAAACCTTCATTTATAGGAGTGCTATATCGAACTTCGCTATCATCTAGCGTTTCCTTTGTAAGAATGTCTATTCTTTTCGTTTTAATCTTCTTGTAAATCATACATCGCTTGTCGTATTCTCTGCGGTAGTGACCCTGTCCATCCTTTCATCAAAGTAGCCTACGAAAATTGGATGCATCCATTCTTCTTCGGCTTGTCCTTTGTTCCCGTTAATACAATTGTATCATTAACTACCTGGTGACTAGCATGTTAAGGTATATAAATAAATCGAATATAAGGCTATTTAGAGAGCCTACAATCAACGATCTTTCTTTAGTGGTGTACAGTTATACCTGGTGGGGGTGGAGGGCTTAGAGCGGGAGGTTTTACATAATTTTTTCTATATTATCCCGTACTATGGAAGATTTACTAAAAGAAATACGTTACTTTTTTCAAATAGACAATAATACTGCTGCCACAATAATTCTTGCACTGACGGTATTCATACTTGGCTATTTTATCAATGGTGTAATAAAGTATATAGGAAGGCTACTAACGGACTATCAATTAAGAATAAATATACATTGCTGCTATAAGCAAATCATATTCAGGATGTACCTTTTTGGGTATATGCTTTTTAAAATTCCATTTGGAAGGATGACAGGATAATCCTAATGACTTGTATACCCTTTGCCCATCTTTCGCTAGTCTTAACATTAGAGGATGTTCTCCATTTGACAGGATTTTTGATTTGTAAGCAATTACAGAAATTGAGGTCGTTTTTTTGGTTTTCATATCGGTTTACTTTATGGTTTACTTTTTCGGGTGATATTTTATATATCCTATCCTTGTAAACACTCGGCTAAACCTTGATTAATCTCCTTCAGAATACTACTTTCGCACTTCTAATTAACATTCGGGGCGTAGCGCAGTCCGGTTAGCGCACCCCGCCTTGGCGGGAGGGCCGCATGAGTAAATAGATGTTTACTGTTTATATAATATATAGCAGGAAATGGAATCGTTATTATGTAGGAAGTACTAATAACTATATTGACAGATTGGTAAGGCACAATTCAGGAAGAAACCGATATACAAAAGGAGGGATTCCATGGGATCTGATTTACACCCTCAAGTGTGAAACTCGATCGGAAGCTATTAGGCTTGAGCGAAAGATAAAAAAAAGAGGCATTAAAAGATACCTTGATGATAGTAACATTCGGGGCGTAGCGCAGTCCGGTTAGCGCACCCCGCCTTGGCGGGAGGGCCGCATGAGTAAATAAATGTTTACTGTTTATATATAGTAATTTTCGGGGCGTAGCGCAGTCCGGTTAGCGCACCTGCTTTGGGAGCAGGGGGCCGCAGGTTCGAATCCTGCCGCCCCGACTACATCAGGCTTTTGTGCCAGACTTCGTTGGACAAGCCCGACTACAAGCATACATTCTTACTTCGGGTTTACTAAGGTCCTGTAGCTCAACTGGATAGAGCAACAGCCTTCTAAGCTGTAGGTTCCAGGTTCGAATCCTGGCTGGATCACAACTTCCCTCATTACCGTGTGTTTTGAGGGATATTTTTTGGATCAGATTTATAATACCCAACTATTTATCCTCAAACATTAGCATTCTTTATTACCCAGCTTTCGGAATTGCAATATATTATAGACTTATCCAATTTCTTACAGGCCTTATGGTAATTCATAGCTTTACTTTTTGTAATTATTCCCTTATCGAACAATGATAGCACACGATTTTACTATCTCTTTCATTTACTTCTTTTTGCTATCGTTTTGACCGGTTTTGGCAAGCTATCTATAATGAGTATATTAGAAATGTTTAAAACCTAAAAATTATGAAATCAAGCTTAATCCAACTTAGTATCATTCTCTTATTCTCCTTCATTTATATCCCCGTTATGACTCAGGACAAGATTTCGGGCTTTGACAGGGACGCTAGCCAAAAACAAAAGGCGCTTGAAGAAAAATTCGACAGCCATTTGAATAATGATAGTTTGAGGGCAAGGTTAAAAATCCTCTCAGCCCGTCCTCACCATGTAGGTTCGGAATATGGGCGGATGAATGTTGATTATATAGTTTCAAGATTTAATGCCTGGGGTTTTGAGACAAATGTGGAGACCTATTATGTGCTTTTCCCAACACCAGAAATCCTTGAGTTGGAAGTGGTTTCACCTGTTCATTATAAAGCCAAACTAAAGGAGCCTGTATTGCCAGAGGATGGCACATCTGATCAAACCGATGAGCAATTACCTTCCTATAATGCCTATTCAATTGATGGTGATGTAACCGCTGAGGTTGTATTTGTAAATTATGGTTTGCCCGCTGATTATGATGAGTTGGAGCGTAGGGGTATAGATGTTGCAGGGAAAATTGTTTTGGCTAAATATTACGGTTCATGGCGGGGCATAAAACCAAAAGTAGCTTTTGAACATGGGGCAATTGGATGCTTAATTTACACCGATCCTAAGGATGATGGATATTTTCAAGGGGATGTTTATCCCAAGGGCGCCTTTAAGCGTGCCGACGGAGTGCAACGAGGTTCGGTAATGGATATGCCTTATTATCCCGGCGATCCGTTAACGCCTGGCTATGGCGCTACAAAAAAAGCCAAACGCCTAACTAAGGAAGAGGCGAAAACCATCACTAAAATTCCTGTTTTGCCAATTTCAGCGGAGGATGCACTGCCTATTCTTGCCTCCCTGGAGGGTCCCGTTGCCCCTGAATCGTGGCGTGGGGCATTGCCTATAACATATCATCTGGGTCCGGGTAAAACAAAAGTTCATCTTAAACTTAAGTTTAACTGGGATTTGAAAGAAGCCTATAATGTAATTGCCATCCTTAAAGGATCGCAGTATCCGGATGAGTGGATTATGCGTGGAAATCATCATGATGCATGGGTAAATGGAGCCCACGATCCGTTGTCAGGTCTGATTGCTCTCATGGAAGAGGCCAGATCAATCGGAAAAATGGCTATTCAAGGCTGGCGCCCTAAACGTACGCTGGTCTATGCTGCCTGGGATGCAGAAGAACCCGGTCTCATCGGCTCAACTGAATGGGTTGAGGATCATCAGGATGAACTTAAAGAGAAATTGGTAGTTTACATCAACACCGACGGTAATGGCAGAGGATTTTTATATGCCGGAGGCTCCCATACTCTGGAACAATTAGTAAATGAAGTAGCCGAGGCCGTACCCGACCCTCAAATAGGAATTTCAGTGGCGGAAAGAGTCAGGGCCTTGCGGTTATTCAGTAAAAATCCTGTTGAACGTGAAGAGGCTGAAGCCAGGAAGAATTTGCGTATCAGTCCACTAGGATCGGGGTCTGATTACTCACCATTTTTGCAGCACCTAGGCATTCCTTCTCTTAACATTGGTTTTGCGGGAGAGAATTTGGGTGGCTCATACCATTCAATTTTTGATTCTTTTGATCACTATATACGCTTTAATGATCCTAAAATGGATTATGGTATTGTACTGGCTAAAACTACTGGCCGGTTAACCCTACGACTTTCGGAGGCCGAATACTTACCTTTTGACTTTAACTCCTTTGCTGATAATATTGCCAAATATGTCGATGAGGTAGTAGAACTAGCCGATAAGATGCGTGAAGAAACGGTCAGAGAGAATAATTTAATTAAACAGGGTAAATATAAGGCTGTTTTAGACCCAACAAAGCAAGTTCTTCCACCGAAAATAAAGGACGAGGTGCCTTACATCAATTTTGCCCCCTTGCAAAATGCCCTGACCATGCTAAAAGAGGAATCTTCAGTTACAATGAAGGTGCTTGATAATTTGTCTGCAGCAAATGTACCATCTGAAAAAGTGGCTGAGCTCAATAAACTTATTTACCAGGCTGAGCAAAAGCTCACCGCTAAAGGGCTACCGCGCAGACCCTGGTATATACATCAAATCTATGCTCCCGGGTTTTACACCGGCTACGGCGTCAAAACCTTACCAGGTATCCGAGAAGCTATTGAACAACGTAACTGGCAGGAAGTGGATGAGCAAATGAAGGTTACCGCAGAGGTACTTGACCGATATAGTGAGCAACTTGTGAAAATAAGGGATAAGGCTAGTCAATTAAAATAGAATGGGAGAATCACGTGTGCATAAAGGTATTTTGTCAAATACCCTATTATCTGCAAAAGGTGTGTTTAAATAGTTTGAAATTTGACCTTTATTGTTCACAAACTTTCAATTCTGCACAAATTAATTAATTTTTTAACTTACCCATCTTTGTTGGCCATGTTTCGTTAATCACCACTCCTTGTTTTCGACCCTGGGTTCGAAAAGCTGGCTGAAGGTGTAGTTATATAATTCAGCACCTGATTTTTTAAAGCTGGATTTATACCTGCCTTTTTTCAATACATGTGTTGAAAGCAATGTTACCCTTATGCCCGTTTGTGGGTCAGTGTTTTTCTCCTTTAAATAAACCTGATCTACAGTTACCCGATAACGGCCCTCTTCGAACTCTACCGAAAAAAAAGCGCTCACATCATTAAAAAGGACATAATCCGGGGTAGCTGTCCATGAAAAACCTGCCCCTTTATAGTCAACATCCAGATTGATCAATTTGCCGGTGAGTATATATCCGGAAGACTCCAGTTGTTGAATGGCTTTCGACTGCCTAAATTCAATAGTCATTTCGTCCATACTTTTATCAGAGCTAAACACCATCTGCCAGATTAATTTACCGTTATCAATATTAAAGCCGTGCAATTCCTGCGCCTGTGCAACTTGTGTAGCGAAGAAAGAATAAAACATTACCATGATCCATACCAAACATTTCATTGCCAAAGAATTTATATTTTGTGTCACTGATTCATTCTGCAATTAATATCAAATGGTACAAAAAGTATTCGTCAAAAAGCGTAAAACCTTTGCAAGATGAAATTAATAATTGATAAGCTCCCTGGAACAGTACAAACTCCGGGATGTTTCCAGATTAATAGCACCGGTAAGAACTCCGTTGTTAATACGGGAATATACAGGTTTCGTTTTGCAAGCAATAATGATATAAGTAGTCGGGAGTTTATCAGATACTGACAAAGATATAACTCCGGATTCATCCGCGCTCTACTTCCTTTTTCTTTGCTTACCTGAAAAATCCCAGATTATCTGTTAGTACAAGGTTGGATGGGTTGAATAAATGAAAGAATTCAGGATAATAATTTCCACTTTAGTAAATTTGGTAAAAATTGATGAAAGAATACTGGGACATATTTATTAGTGGATATAAAGGATACGCGGGTTACCTCTGGTCGGAAATTACTTTTGTCTATGATTATAAACCCTGGTATGAGAATTATTTTTATCTGCTAATCGGGATTTCTTTGTTTTTCATGATTCTGGAATGGACCCGACCCTGGCGTACCAACCAGCTAAAATTCAGGAAGGACTTCTGGCTCGATTTCTTTTATATGTTTTTTAATTTTTTCCTGTTTTCGCTTATTATTTATAATTCTCTTTCCAATGTTTTTGTAAATCTGTTCAACGATTTTTTAGCTTTATTCGGAGCCACCAATATAATTGCCATTCATATCGAAAAATGGCCACGGGTTGCGCAATTATTTACTTTGTTTATACTCCGCGATTTTATACACTGGTGGGTACACCGCCTTCTTCATCGCAGCAAATGGCTATGGCAGTTCCATAAAGTGCATCACTCTGTAGAACAAATGGGATTTGCTGCGCATTTAAGATATCACTGGATGGAAAATATTGTGTACCGGACGCTGGAATATATTCCATTGGCAATGATAGGCTTTGGTATCAGCGATTTTTTTATTGTTCATATGTTTACGCTGGCTATCGGGCACTTCAACCACAGTAATTTCACGTTCAATCTGGGGCCTTTAAAATATATTCTGAATAATCCAAAAATGCATATCTGGCATCATGCCTACTACCTTCCTGAAGAACGAAGATATGGTGTTAATTTTGGTTTGACGCTTAGTCTGTGGGACTATCTGTTTAAAACAAATTATATTCCATACAACGGGAGGGATATCCGACTCGGTTTTCCAGGTGTAGAGCGATTTCCAGTAAAGTTTATAAATCAAAACCTATATGGATTCGGCTCATCCGGCAAAGAACAGAATAGAATTTAAGTATATATATGCTCGTATATTCATCTTTAATATATTTAAGTAATGAATACAGTGATGGACTTTGAGAAGTGCGAAAAGATGGCATTTGTACTAAAAACGATTGCACATCCCATCAGAATTGGCATTGTTGCATTACTTACCAGGAATAAAGTGCTTTTTGCGAATGAAATATGCGAAGGGATTAAATGTGAACAATCACTTATTCATATCATTTGGCCACAATGCGGTTAAAAGGAATCCTTGGTTATTCAAAATCCGGAATAAAAGTGTGTTACTCTATTCGGTTGAAGGAAGTTACCAAAGTGATTGATTATATTGAACATAGTAATGTTGACAATATTTCATTAAATTGATCCTTCCCGGATATTTATCGTATATTGATTCATACAAATTATGAATATAGAGCAGATTTATACAGGCTGTTTGGCTCAGGGAGCATATTATATCGAAAGCGAAGGGGAGGTAGCAATTATTGATCCTTTACGCGAAACTGATCCGTATATCAATAGGGCTGCAAAGCAACATCATACCATCAAATACATATTTGAAACCCATTTTCATGCTGATTTTGTATCAGGACATGTGGATCTTGCAAATAAAACAGGTGCAAAGATCATCTTTGGACCAGGTGCAAACACGGATTACCATATTTACGAAGCAAAAGATCAGGAAGAATTTACACTGGGAAAAATAAAAATAAAAGTGCTTCATACACCGGGTCATACTCCTGAAAGTAGCTCGTTTTTATTGAAAGATGAAACAGGAAGAGAACATGCCTTATTTTCAGGAGATACACTGTTTATCGGCGATGTGGGCAGACCCGATCTTGCAATAAAATCTGATCTTACATGTGAAGATCTTGCCGGTTTTCTGTTTGACAGTCTCAGGAGTAAGATTATGACCTTACCCGACGATGTAATTGTATATCCGGCCCACGGTGCAGGATCGGCATGCGGTAAAAATATGAGCAGCGAAACTTTTGATACCCTCGGTAATCAGAAAAAAACAAACTATGCACTGCGGGCAGATATGACACGTGATGAATTTATAAAAGAAGTGACAGAGGATCTTTTACCACCACCACAATACTTTGCAAAAAATGCCGCGCTTAATAAATTCGGATATGAAAGTATAGATACCGTAATGAAACGGGGAGTGGTACCATTGGATGTAAAGGAATTTGATGACATTGTAAATCAAACCGGAGCGCTTGTGCTGGATACACGAGATCGAGAGACTTTTAAGGAAGGGTTTGTTCCTAACTCCATATTTATCGGGCTGGGTGGTCTATTTGCTTCGTGGGTGGGCACACTTATTCCGGATATAAAACAACCAATCGTATTAATTACAGATGAGGGAAAGGAGGAAGAAACGGTTTTACGATTGGCAAGAGTGGGTTATGATAACACACTTGGATATCTGGAAGGAGGTTTTGTGGCGTGGAAAAATGCAGGCAAAGAAACCGAAACCATTGCAAGCATTTCTGCCGAAACTCTTGCAGACCAAATAAATGGCGGTAACCATACCCTTGTGTTGGATGTGAGGAAACCTGTAGAATATCAGTCCGAACATATTGAAAACTCGGTAAATATTCCACTGAATTATCTGAATGATTACATGGACCAGCTTACAAAAGATCATTCATATTTTATCTACTGCCAGAGTGGCTACCGGTCTATGATTATGGCTTCAATACTTAAAGCACGCGGATTTGAACAGGTTACTGATGTGTCCAAAGGCTTTGAGGCGTTGCAACAAACAAAAGTGCCACTTACCGAGCACATGTGATTCACAAAGCTGTAATTCGTCGTATTAATTTTTATTAAAAATTCCACGGCGACTTACTGATTTTTGTAGGAGTAATAACACGATTTGATTGCCAGTAGAAAATCGTACTCGTTTGCTCTGAGTACAAAACTCTGTGGTAGATTACAAAACACTTTAAACCGATCCAGTTCTTCTCCATAAAGACCTGTCAATTCCCAGATTAAGTCACTTTCAAACCGTATATCAACCCTAGTACGTACCTCATCCAGCTTCAGGATAGCTTTCAATTTGCGTTTTTCCTTTCCTTCACGACTGAACCAGTCCCACAACAACGAAGCGGGGTTCATAATGCCCGGCTCCACAGGTACTGGATCACCCTGCAATGTACCGTAACTTATATTTTTAAGCGGATTCGGAGGATTTTCACGCCTCAACATCGATTCTGTAACTTCCTTTTTACTGAAAATAATCACATTTTTCAGTGGTGTCGTACTTCTTTGAAGAATTATTTTATAATAATACACTTCGCCTTGATAACCGCCAGGTATTGAAAAGTAATATGGTTCATAACCTATTGAAGTAAACTGTACTACATGAATTTTTGAAACATACATGGAGAAAAAACCGGAGGAATCGGTAATGGTAATCTGGTGATTATTTCTGTTATATAAATGAACATCCGCAAGGGGTGTTACACTGTCTTCAAGTACTATCTCTCCTGTAAATAGGATTAAACCCTCCGTGGTACCATACTGGCCAATTACCATTTGAGAAACCAGGCAGAATATGAAAGAAAAAAGAAATACTTTCAAATTAAAAGCAGGGCCATATTTAACCTTCATTGGGGAAAATGTGTCTGATTTAGAAACATCCGTATCGGTCAAATATTTTGAAGGCAAACGGTTAATTAAAAATTTTATTAAATTGAATTATGGTTCGTGTTGGCACATTCAGATTGTTATTATTGTTTTTGATAAGCAGTATGCAATTATATGCCCAGCAGGCTGCAAAAATACCAAAACAAGAGCAAATTCATTCGCTAATCCGGTTTTATACGGAAGAAAAGGATTTTAACGGCAATGTGCTCATTGCCGAGCATGGGAAAATAATTTATGAAAATGCAATTGGCTGGGCGGATATCAAGAATAATGAAGGCCTCACACTCAGCACACCATTTTATCTTGCTTCCATATCAAAATCTTTTACAGCCCTGTGTGTGATGATGCTGAAGGAGGAAGGCAAACTGAATTATAATGACAAAATATACATGTATTTCCCTGAACTTGGTGACCTCGCAAAAAAAATAAGTATCCGAAATCTTTTGCAGCATACTTCCGGCTTGCCGGATTACATAAAAATGGGCTGGGATGAGCGCGGTCTGACCACCGCCCAACTTTATGGCAAATTGATAAACAACGTAAATCAACTAAAATTCAAACCCGGATATAAGTTCAGGTATAATAATTCCGGATATGTTTTGCTGGCCCTGATTGTAGAAAAAGCTTCTGGGGTGCCATTCTATATGTTTGTAAAAAATCGTATTTGTACACCCCTGGGTATGAAGAATACCTGGGTGTATGACATTCGTTCACCTGAACGCAACAAGCCAGGTAGAGCAATTGGATACCGGTCTAACTTAAAGAAGACGGATGATTATTACCTTCTTACCTGGGGAGACGGAGGAATTTATTCCAGCGTTGAAGATCTTTTTATTCTGGACAGAGCACTTTATGCGGAGAAACTGGTATCCGCAATAACACTGGAAGAAGCATATACACAGGTCATCCTGGCTAACGGCACCACAAAAAATTACGGATTCGGCTGGGTGATCGGTAACAACCTGAATGGGAAAACAATTTCGCATACCGGAGGATTGGCCGGATTTCGCAATCATTTCGAGAGACAGATAGATGTGGAAAATACGATCATTATTCTGACTAATACCAGTAACAATTATATTACGGAAATGCGCAACATACTTGTTAAGATACTCGATGGCCGCCCCTATGAATTTCCGGAGAACTGAATTAGCTCATTTTTATCCTTTGATGAGAACCCTTACATGGTTTGATTAAAGTCATACTTCGGAAATCCGGATGAATCGCTTAAATTTGAATGAATTAATACAGTTTTTTTGAATTTCCTCCGAATTTGTTACCTGGTTATTGCCGTTACATTCCTTGGTGGTCTGTACAATGCCTTATACGGACAAAAACAGACTCATAATGGTTTCAGATATTTTCCTCCGGCGCGGGTAGGGCAGGCTGCTGCATTGGATGAAATTGAAGATCTATTACTACAAAAGGATTGGGAGGCTATGCTAAAGCGTATTGAAGTATATGGTGTAAAATATACGGATGATACGACTTCACTGATCTACCTTCAAAACCGGAAAGCCAATGCCCTGATTGCATTACGAGAATATGAAAAAGCACTGCATGCATTAGAAAACGTTACGGGCTACTTTCACAACAATGGACTGCTGCATGAAGCTGAGTATCATACACTTCGTGGTATAAGCATGCATCATCTTGGCCGTCAAGCAGAAGCAAGAAGTTCACTTGTAAGAGCTGTTTCCGTGCGTGAGGAACAGGGATCGAAAAAGGATCATGCATACAGTCTGTTTGTATTGGGCAAGATTTACAGGTATGGTTTTTTAGAAAGCTCCAGGGCCTGGGAGTTGTTTGTACGCAGCATGAATTTGCTTGATGAATACAATGAAAATGAACCTTTGAAAGGGTTGCTCTACTATGAATTAGGGATGACTGCATTTGCATTGGGAAAAGTAGAAGAGAGCGGACAATGGGCACGCAGAGCAATGGTAACTTTTAACACGCTTACCTTTACGCGTGACGATTCGTTTTATTATCCTGAAATCGCAAATACATGGAAATTACTTGGGATTTATTATTTCAATGTTGATTTGGATGAAAGCATGAAGGCAACCGAGGAGGCTATTTCTATTATTCAAAAGCATGAGGGCTCGGAAGCATTCGACCTTGGAAGATATTATAATAACCTGGGTAGTATTTACCAGTTTAAAGGGGAAATTACCAAAGCTGCCTCATATTATCATAAGGGACTAAAAATTAACCAAAAGTACCTGTATAATCAGGATCGAATATCAAACAGCTATTTTAACCTGGGCGAAAACCTGGGAATACAAGGTTTTATGGATTCGGCATTGTTTTATTACAAAAAATGCCTTGTGGAGCGGGAAAAATATTATCCAAAAGCAAACGGGGAGATTTTTACCTTGTATTCGCATCTGGCCGGTTTGTATTTTGAATACAGTATGCTGGATTCTGCACTGCACTATAACCTGAAAGCCTTGACAGAATTTGTAAATAATTATGATCCTGAATCGGTATTTGATAACCCTGATTTCATTCCGGATACCTACAATCAAACGTACATTTTTACTCTTTCTAACAAATCAAAAATCATGTACGACATGTATTTTTCTAACAATGAAGTGGGCAGTCACTGGCTTTACGGGGGGCTGGAAACTTTCATGCTGGCCGACAGTGTACTACAGGTTCAGAAATCACAGATGATATTTGACCAAACCCGTGTAAGTTATGCGCAGACATTCAAAGGAATGTACGAAGAGGGTATTGAAAATTCACTAAAAGCGTTTTTAGTAACAGGGGATGACCGGTTTGTTGCCAGCCTGATCACAAGCATGGAACGAAACAAAGCAAATGTATTGATGGATAATATCATTACGTCCAGAATGTTGGATACAACGCAGGTTGTATCAGGTGTATTGGAAAAAGATAAATTACTCAAGAAGACCTATGCCGAGACCGAACTGGCGCTTATACGTGCCACAGCGGAGAATGATAAAAAACTGATGAACCAACTAAACGACTCTTTGTTTATCATATCCCGTATGCAAATTCAATATCGTGAAAGCTACTACAGCACGTTACTGAAAGGAAATGCCATCCAAACCAACACGTTTGATTTACAGGCTATGAACATCCCGGACAGTCTCCGGATCCTGGAATATTTCTGGGGCGATTCCGCGTTATATATCATAGATATTGACAAACAGGGTACAAAAGTATTCCGGCGGCAGCAGGTAGATTCAATACGATATCTTGTCAATGGGTTTACACGGTTTGTTTCGGATGTACATATAAACTCGGGAATCCGGATAGCTGACGAGTTCCAGACATTTGCTTCCGGGTTGTTCCGCATTCTGATTCCCGAATACGATCCTGACGACAAACGGAAATTGCTGATCATTCCGGACGGCTTACTGAACCAGGTACCTTTTGAAGCGCTGATAACTGAAAAAACGCCACAGACAACAACGAATTATAAGTCGCTGAAATACCTGGTGAAAGAAACAAATGTATCTTATTCCTACTCACTGGAATATTATTTTGATGAATGGGACAATGCCGGTTCCGGAGATAGGGTGATTGCGCTGGCATACTCAGGGACCCTGGAGTCTGAGGCACTTCCCGGAACGTATGCGGAAGTAAACGGAATTAAAGAATATTATTCCGGTAGTTTCCTGATCGGAATGGAGGCTACCAAATCAAAATTTCTGAAGCAGGCCTCGGAATTTGATATTATTCATATGGGTTTGCATGGGTTTGCCGATAGCGAAGAACCCCTGAATAATTACCTGCTTTTCCCTCCGGAAGAAATGAATGGAGATGCAGAAAAGCTTTTTGCCCATGACCTGTACGGCCTTGATCTCAAGGCAAAGTTGGCGGTGCTGAGCGCCTGCGATACTGGCATTGGCAAGATGCTGAAAGGGGAAGGGGTATATAGCCTTGCCTATGCGTTCTCCTATGCCGGTGTACCCGAAGTGGTCATGAGCTTATGGAAAATTGAAGACCGGGCAACCTCTTCCATCATTCAGCGGTTTTATGCCCACCTGAGTGAAGGAAATTCCTCGGGGCACGCGCTCACCCTTGCCAAACGCGATTACCTACATAATGCCGACAATTTTACCGCCCACCCCTCACGATGGGCAGGCATGATCGCCGTTACCAAACAGGCACACACACGTCCAGATCCGTTTAACATGCGGTGGATTTGGGTAGGAATAGCGATTGTATTGATTGCCTCGTTATTTTATTCCCGGTACCGGTTAAAAAACAAAAAGCCTGAACTACCATCATTCTGACCGTAGGGAAGCTTGGCCTGCCGGCAGGCAGGAATCTGTATATTTATACTAACAGATCCTTCGCTTCGCTCAGGATGTCGATGGGTTAATGGAGTGTGGTTTAATTGAGAGTTGATCTACAAAAATAGCATCAAAACCTCGTCATTCTGACTGAAAGGAAGAATCTGTATATTCAGTGTGTACTGTTAGTTTGAGATTTTTCATTCCAATCAGAATGACGAATTTTCCAAAGACTCTTTGCTTTGTTCTGAGAAATCGGACGCTTGCGCCGGTTGTTTACTAAAACAGGAATTCCCGCTCTTCTGTTTACTATTCCTGAACTGTAGTCATATCTACCCCGGTTACAATAAACATGCAGTAATTTCCCTTAACCTTAGCTTCCCCATTGCTATTTTTTTTTATTGCCTGAACTTTAAAAAGATTCAAAGAATCAATTTTTAAATGAATATGATTTTGTAATTCAGTAAAATCATTATCAATATCTACGCTATCATCTAATACCACAAAGGGGAAATATCCAATCCTATCTGAGTGTTCGATTTTGCTATAAAAGGTAACATTTCCACCCCGAATTATGCCGTTGTATCTGAAGTAAATGGTATCCTTTACAATACTAGTTAATGTAGATTCTCCTCGATGCATGTGCGCTTGATTGGTTTGGTGGCGTATCCCTTCCTGATCAATTTCAATAGTTACATTACCATCTTGTATGTCTTTCAGTATTTGCTCCATGTCTTCGCATTTATTCCATTTAAAACCAAAGAGGCTCTTTCCCTGGTCTTCGGTTTCTTGTAAAGCTTCTGCTTCTGCATCCGCTTCTGTCTCTGCCTTTTGCTCAGCCTGTTCGCAAGAAACAGCCAAAAAAGCTGCTAACAATACATAAATTAAATTTTTCATGGTTTTCATAGTTTTAGTGGTTTGGGGTTATTGATTAATTAAAGTTGATTTAAAATTTCATTTGCGTTGGACTGATATGGATTATCGCTTTCTGAAAGCGTTTCAAATACTTCCTGTGCATTTGGTATATCGTCCATTTTCAGGTAAGTAAGCCCGGAATACCACAAGACCTGCCAGTTTAAGCTGCTTGTTTTTTGTTGTGCGTCTTTAAAGGATAATAAAGCTTTTTCCGGTTTTCCGGTTTCCAGGTAGCAGATGCCTTCATACAGGTACAGGAATCCCGTCTTTTCATTTTCGGGAATCTGGCCGATAATATTCAGCGCTTTTTCGAAATCACTCCGGTCATAAAAGTCCATGGCAGCGCCTGTGGAATTTTCAGGATAGGTTTCGCCACGCACATTGGGTTCGATAAGGTTCGGATAAGATTCGTAATAGGCTAAATACAGTTCACCGGCTTGCGGGCCTGTAAAAAACAGGGCATAAACAACGGCAATTGCTGCGATCACAGCCGCGGCTGTAACATAGCCCCATACAGCGAACGTACTTGTTTTCTTTTCAGCTTTAAATACAGGCATCATCCGTTCCTTGGCGGCAAGCGATTCACGTATATCCTTTTTAAATGCCCGTGAAATTCCATTTTGAAAAAATTTAATATCCTCGAGAATCTCACGTAATTCCTGCTCCTCTTTCAAACGTTGTTCGAAACGCTCCTTTTCACTTTCGTTAAGATCACCTTTAATATAATCCTCGGCTAATTGTATGTCTTGCTCCTGATCCATTATTAAAACCGTTATCCTGTACGGGCCACTATCGTATCCCGGTATAATTTCCGCAATCGTTGCAGACACTTATATTTCTGATTCCGGGCTGATTCGGGGTTTTTATACCCCATTTCCTCACAAATCTCTACCATATTGCACTGTTCATAGTAAAATTTCTTTAGTAATGTGTTACAGGGATCACCTAATTTATCCAAGCAATATCTGAGGATCATTACCTGTTCTTCTGGTATATTTTCATTCACATCATCCCAGGTTAGGTGCATTAAAGGCCCCAGGTCAGTATTCCGTTTGTTAGCACGGTGCAACTCCATGCATTTATTTTTAGCAATACTGAATAGATATGTTTTAAAACTGGATCGCACTTCTGTGAATTTATTGCGAATGATATTTTCATAAAGGGTAATTACCGAAACCTGATAAACCTCCCGGGCGTTATCTTCTGTGCACGAATATTTCCGTATCAGCCAGTTCATGCAATCATCCCGATACCGTTCATATACGATACCCAGATTTTCAATCGATCCTGACTTTAACGATTCAAAAATTTCCTGTTCAGTCAATAACTAATAATTAGTGATTTCCAGTGTAAAATGTCACCCGTATTTGCCCGCAAATATTTTTGAAGCTGATAAAATCAGAAAAAATGGGTGACAAATCAAGTTTCATTACATAAACATATTGAATACAGTGCGAAAATGATTCATTGTTTGAAATTTTGAAAGCGTTTATGAACAGTAATTTAGTAGGGAATTCAGGCATTTTGTTCATTTATAACGAAATGGAGAATACGGTAAACTACAATGATCCGGCGATTGAAGCTCGGTGTAAGATAAATACCAGGCGTTTAAGAAAGTCTATCGCCAGGTTTATTAAACAGGCCAGATTAATTCAAAAAAAACATCAAGATAGTGATTCTGATATGCGGGTTCGTTTTGAGGGAAAAATAAAGATCGGAAAGTGTAGCGGAAACCCCCTGCATGTTCTGCTAAAGGAAACAGGGGGAACTGCCGGTGGTAAAATTATAGTAGGAATATTGATGAGTAAGGCAGAGTGAAGCTGTAAACATTGGGTATTACCTTGAATATAATACGGAATGGATAAGTAAACCTAATGCTAAATTGCTAAAATAAATTTTTAAAGAAGGATGCCAGGGAAAGAAATATTCAATATGAACAATATATAATATTTACATATTCAATCATTTTCGCAATTCCACTACCTGACAGCAGAACCAAATTTTGCAAACAGCCCTTTTTAATTACCTTCAACTACCTTCACTGATTTCACATAATCTATCGTTTTAAAACGTCCTTCGTGGTCGGGATATTGAGTTCTTACCGGGTCTGAAGTCCAGCATTTTTTAGTCATAATATCCATGATGGAGAGCACACCATCCCAGCCAGCTCCGGTATCCATCATCCATACTTCACAAGCTTTGACCAGTTTTTTGTAACCATACCCATGAATGGGTGTATGGCCAATATAAATTTCATCGTAACTTGTAAGATGTGGAGGGTTTTTGTCCATTCTGTAATCAAAGGCCATGTCCTTGCTTGTCTGTCAGCAATACTTGTCAAACTGTAAAAAAGTCCTTTTTTTTATTCTTAATTTTTTGCCTTATGTTGTGTTTAGTATCCCCTGCTGACGTAAGCGGCGACTTGTTCGTCTGTTTGTTATAGCTGTGAGATTGGGGAGGCTTTTGGTTATTTCAGATATATGTGATTATATTTGACTTCGTGAAAAACGTAAGATTTCAAGCAGTTTTTTTTGTTTTTATTTTAATGATGCCATTGGTATTTACCTTAATTACCAAGTTGGGCGATACCGGTGATGTGTATGAGCTAACTGTAAACTCTGCGGAGGAAGAGCAAAGGGATGAGCGGGAGTCTGAGAAGGAAAGAGAGCGTGATGATGTGGAGGAATTCATAATTCATAACCAGCATAACTTTATTCCCTTGAGGGGTGAAGATTTTCAATATATTGCGAAAAGCAACGGGTTTGTCAGTATCAGCAGAGATATCTTGACACCTCCACCTGAATTTCTTCAAAAACTTTCCGTTTAAGGTGTCTTACCACCTATAAAGTATAATGTGCCTGTGTTAAGTTATTGACCAATAATACTATTCGGAATGTAACGCTGCGTAAGCACAGTTTCTATCATCATTTTTCTTGTTACATGTAAGATTACCGCAGGTGATAAAGCTTTGAGGGAATTTCCTATACATAAATTTAATGAAGAAAATATTTGATTTACGACATATAAAAGGAGATTTATTCGGTGGTATTACTGCCGGTATTGTTGCTTTGCCATTAGCGCTTGCTTTCGGTGTACAATCAGGCATGGGTGCCATTGCAGGACTATATGGGGCTATGATATTAGGTATGTTTGCCGCTGTTTTTGGGGGGACAGCCACACAGGTTAGCGGCCCTACGGGACCTATGACAGTGATTACGGCTATGGTAGTTGCTTCTGCAATTGAGGCTTCAGGGAGTTTACAAGCAGGCATGGGAATTATTATTGCCTCTTTTTTGCTGGCGGGTGGTTTTCAGATTATTTTCGGCATTGTTAAAATAGGGAAGTACATCAAGTACATTCCTTACCCTGTGCTTTCTGGTTTTATGACGGGAATTGGTGTGATTATTATCCTGTACCAGGTGTATCCGTTCATGGGGCATAGTTCGGCTAAAAGCACAGTTGATATTTTTCTGAACATTGGTAAACCACTGTCTGCTTTGGACTGGAGTGCTTTTGGTCTGGGCGGAATAACCGTAGCTATCATTTACCTGTTTCCTAAAATCACCAAAGCGGTGCCGAGTGCCTTGGTGGCTTTAGTGGTTGCAACATTGGCGGCATTTTTCATGAAGTTGGATGTGCCGCTTATTGGTGACATTCCTTCTGGTATTCCTGAATTGAAAATTGGGGAGATCCTGACCATTGACCCCGGTATGATCTGGACAATTATTAAGTTTGCGATGATGCTTGCAGCACTTGGAGCAATTGATTCGCTGCTTACATCGGTAATAGCGGATAACATTACCAAGACCAAACATAACAGCAATCGTGAATTGATAGGGCAGGGAATTGGAAACATGGTAGCTGCACTTATAGGAGGATTACCCGGTGCGGGTGCTACTATGCGCACCGTTGTGAATGTGAATGCGGGTGGCAAAACCCGTCTTTCCGGACTTATACACGGGCTGTTGCTGGCGGCTATATTACTTGGTTTGGGCAATTACACCTCTTATATACCGTTAAGTGTATTGGCAGGTATTCTTATTACAGTTGGCATTGGAATAATTGATTACAAGGGCCTGAGTCATCTCGGGAGAGTACCAAGAACAGATGCTGTTATCATGATAATTGTATTGTTGATTACCGTGTTTGGAAACCTGTTAAATGCAGTAGGTATGGGCATTGTGTTGGCGTGTGTATTGTTCATGAAGCAATCGAGTGACTTAGCGGAAATCGGAACATCGTTAAAAGCTCTCGCAGGTTTTAAGGATGAACAACCCTGGGATGATGAGGGTAGCGTATACAAAGAATTCAAGGGCAAGATTTACATCAAGCACTTATATGGACCTTTGTTCTTTGGGTTTGCTTCCCGGTTTCAGGAAATGATTAAGGAACTGGATGATGATGTTAGGGTGCTGATAATAAGGATGGACAAGGTTCCGCACATAGACCAATCGGGAGTTTATGCAATGGAAGAAGCTGTTACCGATTTACAAAATAAGGATGTGGTTGTGTTGCTTGCCGGTCTAAAACCGCAACCATTGGATATGCTGAAAAGTATAGATATAATACCTGCACTTATACCCGAAATGCACTTGTTTATGACATTTGAGGATTGCGAATTGTGGCTGAAGCAGAATTTAATACAAGAGAACGGTGGGTTTGACAGAATTGTGAAAGAACTGCATGAAGTGAAAAAGGCAAAGGTGGCCTACCGGATGTAAAACAGATAATGATGGTAACAAAAACATTAACAAAAAAGGAAAGAGATAACCTTTCACCATCAGATGTGTTAAGGCGATTGAAATGGGGAAATTTTCGTTTTACGGGAGCGAAAAAAAGGATTAGCAGGGATTATGGAAAGCAAATAGAAGAAACTGCTTCCGGGCAATTTCCGTGTGCTGTCGTGTTGGGCTGCATTGATTCACGGGTTCCTGCTGAAATAATTTTCGATCAAGGGATTGGTGATATTTTCAACATACGGATTGCGGGCAATGTGCTGAATGATGACGTGATCGGCAGCCTGGAGTTTGCCTGTATACTGGGGGGTGCAAAGCTTGTAGTGGTATTGGGCCATACCCGTTGTGGTGCGGTTAAAGGAGCTTGCGATGATGTGCAATTGGGTAAGCTGACTGGGCTTGTGGAAAAGATAAAACCTGCAGTTGAGGCCATACGGGAGCAGGATACAGATTATGGTAAATCTGATAATCCTGATTTTTTAGAAGCAGTAGCCAAACAGAATGTAGCGAATGTTATCGAAGCAATTCAGGAAGAAAGTGAGGTACTGAAGAAAATGGCAAGGAATTGGCAAATAGAAATCATAGGTGCGATGTACTATGTAGAAAGTGGCATGGTGGAATTTGACACAAAAAATTAACTGTCAAGTTTCACAAGATTATTTTGTAAAACCGATTTGCTTTGTTTTAGTTTGATGATATATTAATCTGCCCTGAAGATATCATCAACTGTAAAATTTAGTGTCTCATCTTCCAAACAATCTGTCGGCATAGAGGCATCGATGGTATAGTAACGCGGATTATGCCTTGATGTGACGATTTGGAAAAATTTTCAGATATATGAAGGAAGCGGGTAACCCCGTCTGCCCGAATTTTTCTTTGATTTCCCAGTGCCTGTCGGTCAGAGTATCCAAAGCCATACCATATGCCCGGAACGAGCCAGCTGAAAGTGGTGAGCCCCAAGCTGATCAGGTGTAGCTTCCGGGTTTTGGCCATATCCATCCAAACAGGTTGAATTAGATCAGCAGGTAGTGAAAAATGACAAAGATAATAATATGGTAAAATTGTTTGTTGAGTAGTTGATACAAATGATCTGAATAGAAGCAGTTTAGATAATGGATATGGATGCAACTTATAACCGAATGCTAAAATAAATTTTTATAGAGAAGGATGCCAGGGAAAGAAATATTCAATATGAATAATATTTAATATTTACATATTCAATCATGAACGCAATTTCAAAAACCTAACAGCAGTACCAAATTTTACAAAAAATCCTTTTTAATTACCTTCAACTACCTTCAGTGATTTCACCTAATCTATGGTTTTAAAACGTCCTTTATGGTCGGGATATAGGGTCCTTACCGGGTCTGAAGTCCAGCATTCTTTTGTCATTATATCCATGATGGAGAGCACACCATCCCATCCGGCTCCGGTATCCATCATCCATACTTCACAAGCCTTTAGAGGCTGTTTGTACCCATAACCATGAATGGGTGTATGGCCAATATAAATTTCATCGTAACGTGTAAGATGTGGAGGATTGTTGTCCATTCTGTGATCAAAGGCCATTTTAAACAACGTACGATCCCATAAAAACGTATCCTTGTTATGTTCGCTTAACGGTTTGGTCGGGTGAATGCCGGCATGAACAAAGAGGGTGTTGTCTTGTTCATAATACAGACGGCTGTTTGTTAAAAAATCCAAATGGCCGTCCGGCATCTTACCGTCATAGCTCTCTACCGTTGCATAACCGCCCTGGGCAAGCCATCCGGGGTGAGTTTCGCCTGTACGTACCCATTGCATTGCCATTTCGTCATGATTGCCCCTGATATACACAAGTCGGGGAAGTGTGAGCAATAAATCAATGCATTCTCTCGTTTGAGGCCATCCGTCCGTCACATCACCCAGGCATATCAATGTATCCTGTGCATGATTATATCCTGCTCTGGAAAAACATTGATCCAGGGCTTTGCATGCTCCATGAATGTCGCCGATTACCAGTATTCGCTGAACCATGAGGCAAGTTACTGCTAATGAAATATTATTAAAACTAATTCAGGCATCCATGCCATGTCTGGTCCGTACAGTTAATGATACCTCTGATAAGAGAGGCCGGCCTGACCAGGGCCTGTATCTGCATTACGACTAAATCGTTACCGGGGTTATTTTATTTAAGTATTTCTTCTGTTGATCCGCATGTGAGCATAACATCTCCAAAATATGGATTTCTGATTTCTTTTGTAGTACTTAGCCAGTATGCGCCTTTGTTGTCGTCGGCCATAGGGCAGAACTGTCGGTATGCATTCAGTCCGGTAACCTGGAATGATTTTATACTGGCATACAGGGCGTCACCAAAGTGAGCAAATGCAAGTCTTTGCTTACTGATGTTTTTTGAATTTGTAATCACAACCAGTGGTTTTTTCATTGCATCCAGTTTTTCCATCCACAACATGTGCGCTTCGCCTTCGAGTAATCCCATATTTACTTTATCCAGGGCCATCCTCACAATTTGACCTGCTGCAGTGGTCTTTTCGGGATCTGAAGCTACCATTGCATCTTTCAGGATAATATATCGGGCAAAGACCTCCTTCAACTGTTTGTTAAAATCAGATTTTCTATCCGGACCAGTTGTACTCTGCTCAAGATGTTCGGAATGATCTTCTTCCTTTTCGATATCTATATCTTCCATAGTGGCGCCTTGCTCCATGCTTCCATGATCGTGCGACAACGAAACTTTTCCTCCGCCGGGATTCATCATGCTTTGTTTACCCAGAAGCTGTGCGGAAGCGTCAATTTTAAACACGCCATTTGTAACTACTTCCTCGCCTTTAGTCAGGCCATCCTTTACCACGTAGTAGGAACCGGTATTTTCCCCGATGGTGATTTCACGATATGTGAAAACGTGCTGACCTGATGTGTTTTTCTCTTTTATATATACTATTGATTTTTTCCCAGTCCACAAAACTGCTGTTTTCGGTACAACCAGCATTTCTTTCTTTCCAGGCAGCATGGCATTCAAACGTCCGCTTACAAACATTCCGGGACGGAGGATCCCATCCCTGTTGTTCAATTCAGCCCGTATCCGGGTTACCCGTGTTTTAGAGTCAAGTATCGGATCAATAAATGTAACTTTTCCTGTAAATGTTTGCCCGGGTACAGATTTTATTTGGATTTTGATGTTGTCGTTTAGCTTTATCCAGGGAATGTCGCTTTCATAGGCATCAAGTATCACCCATATATGGGAAAGGTCAATGATCTGAAACATAGACGTCCCTTCCTTCACGTAGTCACCTTTAGCAATATTTCTTATGGTGACCGTTCCTGATCCCGGCGACAGGATGTCAAGATAATACTGAATTTTGCCTGATTCTTCAATTTGCTTTATCTGATTTTCGGTAATCATCCATAATTTGAATTTATTACGGGCCGCCTGGTAAAGTTGTGGGTTGGTTACTCTGTAATTGAGGGCTTCAAAAAGTTCTTTCTGGGCCGAAACTAATTCTGGTGAATAGATCGTAGCCAGCACTTGTCCTTTTCGTACGTACTGACCTGTATAGTTAACTTTCAGTGTTTCAATCCGCCCCGGAAAGTGGGCCGTAATTTCATTAATCCTGCGTTCATCGGCAGCGATCCTACCAGACAGATAAATCTCTTTAATAGGTGCTTTCAGGACGATTACGGATGTTTCTACATCGGCAATTTTTAATGCAGCTTCAGACATTACCTGCGATTCTGGTCCGTAGTCCGTGTCGGATCCTTCTGATTCAACCAGAATAAGTTCCATTCCGCATATAGGGCATGATCCGGGGCCGTCATCCCTTATCTGTGGATGCATAGAACATGTCCAGATGGTGCCCTGAACATGACTGTGTTCTTCTTCCATTGTTGCTGTGGCTTCCGAATCCCCCTTTTGTCCAAAAAGAAAACTGCCGGAAAGTATGCCTGCAACCAGTATCAAACCTAATGATAACCAAATGTGACTGGTTATCCAGCTTCTGAGTTTGTTTGTGATAGTTTTCATAATATTTTCAATAAATTTTCTGTTTTTTTTACTTATACCTTATATGGTTCAATTCTTAGCGTTACATTTTAATTTCCCATCAGATATTTCAGGTATGCCACTGCAGTATTTCGTTCAGCACGGGCTTTTTCAAGCTCAAGTTCATATTTCAACTGTCGCCTGTTCATCCTGATGATCTCTTCAAAGTCAGTTGCGGCAGTGGTGTAATCAGTGAGCAGAATTTCCTGTGCCTGCCCTGCAATTTCTGAAAGCCGGGTATATAGGCTAACACGTCGTACTGCATCCAAGTAATCCCGGTATCCTTTTTCCATTTCTGATGTCAATTGGTTCGCGGTACTTGTCCGGTTGAACTGAAGCGCTTCTTGCTGCAGCTTTTTTTCACGTACCATAGCTGTATATTTTTTCCGGTATACAGGAAGCCTGATCCCGATTACCGGCAAAAGAATGGCGTCCTTGCCATTATCAGGAATATTCACACCACTCTGTTCACCGACGAAAATGTAGTTAATGCCAACATTAAACGAAGGTGCTCCTGCTTTGTCTGCAGCTACAGCCTCCAAGTTCAATGCAAGTATCTGATGATCAAACCCTTGTAAAGAGGGATTGTTTATTATGATAGCGTCCTGCATGATATCTTTTGGCAGCGACAAGGTATCTTCCCACAACACCTGGGGAAAAACTACAGACCCTGACAACGGAGCATTTATAAGCTCTTCAAATCTTTGATTCAAAGGCGCTTCACTATCATTCAAAAACGATAGCTGATTTTCAAGTTCACCCAGTTCCATTTCTACTTGCAGCACATCCACCATAGATCCGGTACCAGAGGCAAATTTGACTCCGGCAAGGTTTTTAATGGTGTTGAGTAGTGTAATATTCTCTTGCATGATACGTTCTGCTGACCGAAGGATGTAATAATTATAATAGTTTACTGCTACTTCAAAATTTATCCGTGTACGCACTGATATCATTTTCATATAATCAGATTTTGTCTTTTCTACGGCAGCCTGTTCCTGCGCATTAAGCTGTCCGAACCAGGGAAACTGCTGTGACAAGGAAATATTTCCACGTTGCGGACCAACGCGTGTTTCCACCGGGCTTACAAATATGCCTAGCCCAAGTACGGGATCCGGGAGCGTTTTTGCCTGTGGAATTCGCTCGAGGGAAGCCTCATACTGCTTATACAGATACTGTATTGTTGGATTTTGGGCTGCTGCTGTATCCTGATATGCTTGCAACTCGGATTGAGCGGCGGCATTCATGGATAATGACATTAAAAGCCCCAATCCGGGCAGAATAATTTTTGAGATTTGTATAAAATTTTTGTTTTTCATTCCTGTAACATTTTTATTTTGATGAAATGAAGATATTTCCATATTTATTTATTGTTCTTTACCCGTGATTCCTGCCACATACAATAAAGTACAGGAACCACAAACATGGTCATTACTTGTATCAGCATACCCCCAAATGAAGGAATTGCCATTGGAACCATGATATCCGACCCTTTACCTGTTGAAGTAAGTACCGGTATCAGTGCGATTACAGCGACTGCCGCGGTCATCATCGCTGGCCTGACACGTTTTACTCCAGCATGCAAAACCGCAGCTCTAACCGCGTTAACTGTAGCAGGTTTTTCCTCTTCAAATACCTGTTTCATATACGTACCCATAATCACACCATCGTCAGTTGCAATGCCAAATAAGGCAATAAATCCTACCCATACGGCCACACTTAAATTGATTGTATGCATCTGAAACAGATTCCGCATTTCGATATCGGCAACCGAAAAGTTCATAAACCAGCCCTGGCTGTATAGCCAAAGCATAATAAAACCACCGGAAAATGCCACAAAAATCCCTGAAAACACCATGACCGTGGTTGGTATATTACCAAACTGAAAATAAAGGATCATGAATATGGCCAGCAATGATATGGGTATTACAATAGCAAGCCGTTTTGATGCACGTATTTGGTTTTCATAATTCCCTGTGAACTTAAAATTCACTCCCGCCGGTACCACAAATTCGCCTGAAGCAATTTTAGCATCAATAAACCGTTGTGCTTCTTCCACCACATCCACTTCTGCATACCCTTCTTTTTTATCGAAAATTACGTATCCAACCAGAAAAGTATCCTCACTTTTAATCATCTGAGGACCACGCCGATAAGTAACTTCAGCCAGTTCATTCAATGGAACCTGGACTCCGGAAGGTGTGGGTATCAGTATATTTTTGATGTCGTCAGGATTGTCGCGAAATTCACGCGCATAACGCACCCTGACCGGAATTCTTTCGCGACCTGCTACAGCAGTTGTTAGCTTATTGCCGCCAATGGCAACCCCGATTGCCATTTGAAAATCTGCAACCGTCAGACCGTATCTGGCAATTTCATTACGATCAATTTCAAACTCAATATAAGGTTTCCCCACAATCCTGTCTGCAAATACTGAAGAGGGTTGAATAGACGGGACCTGCTGAAGTATCTGTTCCAGTTTCAGACCCGTCTGTTCAATTACATCCAGGTTCGGACCATATACTTTGATTCCTATAGGCGCCCGCATACCTGTAGAAAGCATGATAAGCCGGGTCTGAATAGGTTGTAGCTTGGGTGCTGAGGTCATACCGGGAATTTTCGTGGATTTCACGATTTCTTTCCAGATGTCATCAGAAGAATGAATTTCGGGCCGCCATTGACGGAAATATTTTCCGTTTTTGTTGCGTAGCAGTTCTTCCGTATTGATCTTTCTGAATCCATCCCGTTTTATATGGTATGTTGAACCGTTTTTAAGCACATAGGCCCCGTCATCGTCCACCTCGAACCTGATACGCCTGCCATCTTCGTCAACCGCGTATTCGGGGATGTAATTAATGGTATTTTCAAACATAGAAATAGGCGCCGGATCAAGTGCGGAATTCACCCTGCCCCATTTGCCTACTACCGACTCAACTTCCGGGATTGACGATACATATAAATCAACCTTCCTGATGACATCTATGTTTTCTTCAACACCGGAATGAGCCATAGTGGTGGGCATGAGAAGAAAGGATCCCTCATCCAGTGGTGGCATGAATTCTTTTCCGACCCCGGGAAATGTTTTTATCAGTGATTGCCAGGCATCCGATTGCCGGATATCCAGACCGATTTTTTCTACACCGTTTGCAACGGGTCCGAAAATTTTGTTAACCCCTTGCATGGATATAATACCAAAAAGAATGATGAGCAAGGGTATGGATAGAAACTTCAGTTTATGCCTAAGACACCACTCTAGTATCTGGGAATAAAACCGGACAACCATCATCAGTGCGCCTAGCACAATTGTGATTATTCCACCTACAAACAAATAATTAATAAGCAAGCTGTTTTGTGCTCCTAGTGGGAGCCATCCTTTTGTCAGAAAATACACTACCGTAAGCAGTATGATAGCTGTATTTACTTTGCTTGTCCATACTTTTATCCGTTCTGGAAATAAACTTTCTGCTAAGTTGTTGATACCAATAACAATCAACGTAACTGCAATAATTCTACCGGAATAAAACAACAGAAAGAGGCCCAAAACAATAAGAGATACATTCCAAATCCGCTTGATCCGTTTGCGATCAAACCTGATGGAGAATATAACATGTGCAAATGCCGGTATAACGATCAGCCCAAGAACTAAAGAGGACAGCAAGGCAAAAGTTTTTGTGAAAGCAAGTGGTTTAAACAGTTTTCCTTCTTCAGCTTGCATTGCAAATACTGGCAAAAAGCTAACGATAGTGGTTGCCAGTGCTGTCATAATTGCTGAAGCCACTTCTGTGGATGCTTTATATATTACCTCAAGAAGTTGTTTGCCGTTCAGTTCCTGATTCTCCGGTAACTCGAGATGGCGCAAAATATTTTCAGTAAATACAATTCCAACATCCACCATAACGCCTATGGCAATGGCAATTCCTGAAAGTGCCACAACATTAGCATCAACTCCAAAGTTGCGCATTACAATAAAGGTCATTAGCACACCCAGAGGAAGAAGGGAGGAAATAATGATGGATGCTCTGATATTTACGACAAGTATGATTACTACAATGATACTAATAAGGATTTCATGCTCGAGTGCGAACTCAAGGGTTCCCAATGTTTCATTGATTAAGCCTGTACGGTCATAAAAAGGCACTATGGTTACTTTGGAAACGGTCCCATCAGGAAGAATCTTAGATGGCATGCCGGGTGAGATTTCTTCAATTTTCTTTTTTACGTTATCAATAACTGAGAGGGGATTTGCACCAAACCGTGATACCACTACGGCTCCTACTGCTTCGGCACCTTCTTTGTCCAGGCCGCCGCGCCGTGTTGCCGGACCGAAATTAACTACAGCCACATCCTTAATTCGTACGGGTGTATTTTCATTCACAGCAACAACAGCTTTTTCAAGGTCTTCCGGATTTTTGATATAACCAATACCACGAACAAGGTATTCGGCCCTGTTGAATTCAATGGTGCGGGCGCCTACATCCAGGTTACTATTCTTTACTGCATTCATAATCTGAGCCACAGTCACGTTGTATTCCTTCATGGCTACCGGGTCTATATCCACCTGGTATTCTTTTACAAACCCACCAATAGCGGCAACCTCCGCAACTCCTTTTGCTGAAGCAAGTGCATAACCCACATAATAATCCTGAATGGTTCGTAATTCCTGTGGGTCCCAGCCACCGGTTGGTTTGCCGGTCTTCGGATCCCGGCCTTCAAGAGTGTACCAGAATATCTGTCCGAGGGCGGTAGCATCCGGGCCTAGCGCTGGTTGTACCTCATCCGGCAAGGTACCTGAAGGTAACGAATTTAGCTTTTCGAGAATCCGTGACCTGCTCCAGTAAAACTCAATGTCTTCTTCGAAAATAATGTATATGCTGGACAGCCCGAAAATAGAACTGCTACGGATTGTTTTTACACCCGGCAAACCAAGTAAAGCTGTAGTAAGCGGATAGGTGATCTGATCTTCAATATCCTGGGGTGAACGGCCCATCCATTCTGTAAATACAATTTGCTGATTTTCGCCGAGATCAGGTATGGCGTCAACAGGAACGGGGTCTCTTGGAAACCAATCCAATTTCCAGTTAAAGGGAGCTGTTGCTATTCCCCAACTAAGGAAGATCAGTGCTATCAGCGCTGTTACTATCTTGTTTTCAAGGAAAAAACGAATTGTTTTATTGAGCATTTTATGTATCCTTTCAAAGTTTGTTAAAAACAGAAACACATGGAGGCATATGAATAGCCTCTATTTATTCAGGATGCACACAGGCGCTCCCGAATCTGTTAAACTGAAAGAATACTAAAGAAGAAAGGACTGGATATGGATGTAAATATCCTGTCCGGCCGATGGGGGATCATGTGATCGTCTATAGGTTGCCAAATTTGTATCTTCAGCAATTAAAAGTTGAGGTATTATTGTCTGAACAAGAGTCAAAATAATAGTTGTTGGCGCTGTTATTTTTATTGTTTGCTGATCTGCCTTGAATGTATCATCAACTGCAAAATATTGCGTCTCATCTTCGCAGCAATCTGTTGGCATCGAAGCATCATCGCCGCATGGATTGGGCTGTGAATTGATGGCAATCTCCAAAAGTTTTCCGCCACAATAATGCTTGCTGACTGACACACCAATGGTGCTTGTCAGTAGTAATATTGTAAACAATATGTGCATTAATTTTCGCATTATTTCATCTACACATACGCAAATGTAGTGAAAATGATTTCACTTTACCATGTTATTTGATGAAAAACATGTATAAACCCCGGATAAATAATCATGTATGTTACTTATAATACGCTGATATACTGTTTTTTTAAATTAACTGAAATGATATAGTAATACAGATTAAGCTTTAATATTCCGATTTGTAATAACTTTAAAATATATCGCAATCAGTACTACCACAACCAATGAGACTACGGTGATGATATCTACGGTATGGGGTTCCAGGTGAATACCTGCCTGCCTGAATAACCAGGTATTGAATGAAGCGGGTAACCCCGTATGCCCTAGTTTTTCTTTGATATCCCAGTGCCAGTCGGTCAAAAAACAGTATCCAAAGCCGTACCATATGCCTGGTACAAGCCAGCTGAAAACGGTGAGCCCCAAGCTGATCCGGTGTAGCTTCCGGGTTTTGGGCCAAATCCATCCAAACAGGTTGAACAGGATCAGCAGGCAATGAAAAATGACAAAGAAAATGTCGAGGAAACGATACAGCGTCATTTCGATATTTGATGCAGTTGTTACCAAAACTAATGGTTTTTATTTTTATACCATTTACATAAATATTTTAATAGAATTATATTTAGGTTATTTGTAAAAACAGGATTGTTTTTTGAGTAAACAACTGTCTATTCGAAAATTTGCATTAATTGTGCAATACGGTTTATATTCGTTATGTGTAACCATCTGTTATGTTAAAATTGTTTGCTAAATGGTTGATATAAATGATCTAAAGTGATACAGATTAGGTAATGGATATAAATGCAACTGAAAAACGGAGGTGCCTCGAATGCGGTACGAAGCTAGTTGGCCGGTCTGACCAGAAGTATTGCTCGGATATGTGCCGCAACAGTTACAACAATAAGATCAGTAGCGAGGTAAATAACTTTGTACGGAATATTAATAACATCCTCAGGCGCAACCGGAAGATACTGTTAAACCTAAATCCTCGTGGAAAAGTCAAATTACCACTCTCTAAACTGACGGCAGCCGGTCTCGACTTTAATTATTTCACTAATACATATATAACCAAAAGCGGCAATACCTACTACTTCTGCTACGAACAAGGCTATCTGCTGCTGGAAAACGATTATGTTGCCCTGGTAGTTAAGCAGGAATATTTGAAATGATTGCTACCTACAATATTTAATTTCATACAAAAGTCGCAAAAGAACAAAGAATGCAAAGACTGCAGAGAATGAAGAGTATTAATTGAACGCTAATAATTATAAATCCGACTTCTGACTCATAACTACCATTCATTGCTATTAAATACTTTGACAAATCCTGATTTATTGATACGCAATCACAGATGTTTATCAAATCACAAAATAGGTTAAATTATGAAATACCTTGAATTAACACTAGCGTGCTTGCGTGCTATTATTCAAATGCCTATAACCCTTGACGCGAATTGCATTCGTGGGTAATTATTTAAATAAAATCCCTTCAAGCAATTATCAAAATGCCATTATTTGTGATTTTGGAGTAGATTTGTACATCAAATCGGTTTATATGGAAAGCGTTGCAACTGTCATTGAAAATACACTTAAATACTGCGAGAGCCTGACCGAATATGTCAGAAGAAAATCACTGGAAGTACCGGTCGGCTATGTGCCTCTTGGTGGCGGTCATCCCATTCGGATCCAGTCAATGACGACGGTAGATACAATGGATACGCAGGGGTCAGTAGCACAGGCTATCAGGATGATTGAATCCGGGTGTGAATACGTGCGGTTAACGGCTCCGAGCCTGAAGGATGCGCAGAATCTTGAAAACATTAAAAATGCATTGCGGAAGTGCGGTTACGATACACCACTTATTGCCGACATTCATTTTACACCCAATGCCGCAGAACTTGCCGCAAGGATTGTTGAAAAAGTTCGTATAAACCCGGGTAATTATGCCGACAGGAAAAAATTTCAACAAATTGAATATACAGATGACGCCTACCAGGCTGAACTTGACAGGATCCGGAAGAAATTTACTCCTCTGATAAAGATATGCAAAGAATACGGTACGGCGCTTCGTATAGGAACCAACCATGGTTCATTATCGGACCGGATAATGAGCCGCTATGGAGATACACCCCTGGGAATGGTGGAGTCGGCTCTTGAGTTTCTGCGTATTTGTGAAGATGAGGGATTTTATAGTATTGTGCTATCTATGAAAGCTAGTAATCCCCTGGTGATGATACATGCCTATCGCCTGCTTGTTAATAAAATGGAAGCTGAAGAGATGAAACCCTATCCATTACACCTTGGAGTCACCGAAGCAGGAGAAGGGGAGGACGGCCGGATAAAATCAGCAATGGGTATTGGCACACTGCTCGTAGACGGACTCGGAGATACAATCAGGGTGTCACTCACAGAAGAACCCGAACTAGAGGCTCCTGTGGCCATTATGCTGGTTGACAGGTATAAAGACCGCACAACCCATACTCCGATTCTGCAGGTTCTTCATTCACCGGTTAATCCGTTTGAATATACCCGCAGTATTTCCCGGGAGGTAGGTGATTTTGGTGGAAAAAACGTTCCTCGTGTAATTGCCGATTTCAGTGCGTCTTCCGGCATTCAAATGAAGGACCTTGCTGCTGTCGGACATTTTTACCATCAGGAAACGAACAAGTGGTCAATGGACGAAACAGGAGCCGATTACCTTTTTACAGGATCGTCTCCGGTAAATTTTATATTGCCAAAGGGACTCAAAGAAGTTAGTAATTATGAAACCTGGCAGGCAAATGGTCGCCCTGAAGCCATATATCCCTTGTTGATGGCTGAAGAATTTGTATCCGGAAGAACGCTTCACAGTTTATTGAACTTTGTGAGGATAAAACTCAGTGACATTGACAAGCCAATGGTCAAAAGGTTGAAGGAGGAAAGCAAGATTGTGCTTTGGCTTGAAACAGACAACGGGCATGCCATGGCTGAACTACGGCGTGCTTTTTTTCTACTGGAAGCCAATTATATGGAAAAGCCGGTTGTAATCGCTGGATATTATAATTCAGTCTCAGAAGAGCAATTCAGGTTATATACTTCTACAGACATCGGAGCCTTGTTGCTTGCCGGTATGGGAGACGGCGTAGTACTTTTTCTAAACAATACTGCACAGGATGGAAGCATAGGAATTCACAGCAAACTGGAAAACGACACCGCATTTGGTATACTCCAGGCAGCTCGCAGGCGTATTACAAAAACAGATTTTATCTCGTGCCCTTCGTGCGGAAGAACATTATTTGATTTGCAGGAAACCACGGCAATGATCAGAAAAAGAACAGAACATCTTAAAGGACTTAAGATTGGAATTATGGGCTGCATTGTAAACGGACCTGGTGAAATGGCAGACGCCGATTACGGCTATGTTGGCTCTGGAAATGATAAGATAACGCTGTATAAAGGTAAGGATGTTGTAAAACGCGGAATACCGTTTAAGGAGGCCGTAAATGAATTGGTGAATTTGATCAAAAGTGAAGGGGAATGGGTGGACCCGTAAATCCTTGAAAATAAAACATCGGTAGAAAATGAATAAAAAGAAAAGCTCCGTAAAAGAATATTTTGAGCTGGGCGAGGTAGGGAGGTATTTTCTCAGGTTGTTTGGCAAAAAGTATAAGGACAAACCCGACAGTATCAATTTACGACTGATGCACGGAATTAATAGGATAGCTGTGATCATATTTATTCTGGCGCTACTGTTTTTCATCTCAAAAAAGCTTTTCTTCTGAATAATATACATGCTTAACCGCATAAGCGGGTATTGTAAGTTAAAACTACAAAATAAGTGGATATTGAAACATTCAGGAATTACTGCCTGTTAAAAAAAGGTGTTACCGAAAGCTTTCCGTTCGACGCTGACACACTGGTATTCAAGGTAATGGACAAGATGTTTGCTCTTGCCGATGTGGATAATTTTATGAGCGTAAACCTTAAATGTGACCCGGAACAGGGGTTGGAGTTAAGAGAAAATTACACCGAAGTTGTGCCGGGATGGCATATGCATAAAAAGCATTGGAATACCGTATCTGTTAGGGGGACCTTGCCGGAGCAACTGATTTTTGATTGGACAGATTATTCGTACGAGCTTGTTGTCAAAGGGCTTTCTAAAAAGCAGCAACAGGCTTTATCAGAGGTCGAATAATTTGTTTTCTGGGTTTGGTTGTTATTTTTCATTCAACAAAGAAAATAAATACCTGATAATTCGTTTTATAGGAAATCAAAGAATTGAGTTTAGATAAACCACTCAATATGATCTGATTTAGGGGTTACATAATACATTTATATGTATTAATTGCACAACAGTTTATAAAATTCTAAATTGGGATGTTTTATTCCTTATGAGAATCCGGTTTTTTTCTATATGGTTATCTGCCTGTGCGGTTTTACTGGTTCTGGCGTCGTGTAATGACAAGATATGCCCGTCGTATTCGAGTTATTTTATTCTTGATAACTCGAATGCAGACCGGATTAATATGAATTATGTAAGTGCCGCTTTTCCAGACCCCAGCTATTACCTATACAGTAATTCCCTCAGAGACAAATATTTTTCTTATCTTAATGAAGATTCAATTCCAAGAGAGAATTTAGTCACAGTCCGCACGGATCAGTTTGGTATTATTGAAAAACAGAGTTACAGAAAAAAAGAACGTTCGTTACAAATCATACCTATGGAAGTAGTCATACCCGAACCGGATGATTCCCTAAAGTTTGCCGGTGACCAGGAATTGATGGCAGAACTCGATATTGTTGATTCCACAGCCATTGACAGTATGGGAGTAAAAGTAAAGACATATAGATACAACAATGACCAGAAATATTACTTATGGTATTTCAGGAACAAACTTGTATGGAAAGATGAGATTGGTAAAACAGAAGAAGAAGAGCAGAAAGAAGCGGAAGATGCAGGTGATGTAGACGGGGTGGAGGAAGCAAAGGAAGGATTTTTCAAGCGGATTTTTGGCAGACTCTTCAAAAAGAAAGAGCCCAAACCGGATCCGGCAGTTGACGAAGCACCGGATGAGGATCAGGAGAAAGAGGATCCGGATGGTTTTTAGGTTATGTACTTTTAGACCACAATATTCACAATACGCCTGGGGACGATGATGACCTTTTTGGGCGTCTTGCCTTCTGTCCATTTCTTTATAACCTCATTTGCAAGCACCTGTTTTTCAATATCATCATTGGGCATATCCAGCGCAAAAGTCATTTTCGCACGCAATTTTCCGTTTATGGAAATAGGATATTCATGCGTATCCTCGCGTAGATACTCCTCGTTGTAAGAAGGAAAATCAGAACCGGTAACAGTTGAGCTATGTCCCAGTTTTTCCCAGAGCTCTTCGGCCATATGCGGTGCAAACGGTGATAAGGCAATCACTAATGGTTCAAGGATTTCACGTTTATGGCATTTAGTTGCAGTAAGCTCATTAACACAAATCATAAAAGCACTTACCGCCGTATTGAAGGATAACCGTTCTATATCTTCCTGCACCTTTTTAATCGTCTTGTGAGCAATCTTAAATTCATTGACAGTAGGTTTTTCATCGCTCACCTCGAAAATCCCGTGTGCATCATGGAACAGGTTCCAGAACTTTCGTAAAAATTTAAATACGCCGTCAATGCCATTGGTATTCCAGGGCTTGCTTTGTTCGAGTGGACCTAGAAACATTTCGTACAACCGAAATGTATCGGCACCATATTTTTCGATAATTGCATCGGGCGTTACTACATTCAATAATGATTTTGACATTTTTTCTATTTCATGCCCGCATATATATTTTCCGTCTTCCAGGATAAATTCTACTACTTCCTGTTTTCCGCTGCGGGATTTTTTAAATGCCTCAATATCCAGCATGTCATCTTTAACGAGATTTATATCTACATGTATGGCGTCAACTTCATGTTCATTTTTAAGATTGTATGAAACATATTTGTTCGTTCCTTTGATGCGATACACAAAACTTGATCTTCCCTGGATCATGCCTTGGTTGATCAGTTTTTTAAATGGTTCTTTCTGTTGAATATACCCCAGGTCATACAGGACCTTATGCCAGAAGCGGGCATATAATAAATGCAGAACGGCATGTTCTGCGCCGCCAATATACAGGTCAACAGGAAGCCAGTAGTCTGTTTTGTCTTTTGTAGCAAATTCCCTGGTATTATGGTTGTCGAGATATCGTAAATAATACCAACAAGAGCCAGCCCATTGCGGCATGGTGTTGGTTTCCCTTTTAGCAGGTTTACCGTCTACAGGGTTAATAATATTTACCCATGAATCCACTTTGGCCAAGGGTGAATCACCTTCTTTTGTGCCAGTAAATGAATCTACATCCGGTAATACAACAGGCAGATCCTCTTCAGGCACGGCAACCACTTTTCCGTCTTCGGTGTGAATTAACGGTATGGGTTCTCCCCAATAGCGTTGACGTGTAAAAACCCAATCCCGGAGCTTGTAATTTACCGATGCTTTGCCGATTCCCTGTTTAACCAGCCACTCAACGATCACTTGTTTAAAACGAAGGCTGTCCATGCCATTATATTCTCCTGAATTCAACATAATCCCTTCTCCCGGATAGGCCTGTTCGAGCATTTTAGATGGTTTACCGTCCGGAGTGATAACTTCTGTAATGTCAATATTAAATTTTTTGGCAAACTCAAAATCACGTTGATCGCCTCCTGGAACAGCCATGATGGCGCCGGTGCCATAAGAAATAAGCACATAGTCAGATATCCAGATAGGTATTTCCTGCCTGTTCACGGGGTTGATTACATAAGCACCAGTAAATTCACCTGTTTTTGTTTTTTCAAGGTCAGTCCGTTCCAGATCGCTCTTCTGGCCGGCACGACTAATATATTTATCCACTTTCTGCCGGCGTTCGTGCGTAGTTATTTTACTCACAAGCGGATGCTCAGGGGCAAGCACCATATAGGTTGCTCCAAACAATGTATCAGGTCGCGTTGTGAACACACGAATAAAATCATTAGAATCTTTAACGCTGAAATCAACTTCGGCACCTGTTGAGCGGCCTACCCAGTTTTTCTGCGAAAGTTTAATAGATTCCGGCCATTCAAGGTCTTCAAGGTCTTCAATAAGCCGGTCAGCGTATGCGGTGATCCGCAACATCCATTGTTTCATTGGCTTGCGTACAACAGGATATCCACCGCGTTCGGAAACACCCCCAATCACTTCTTCATTTGCCAACACGGTTCCCAGCATCGGACACCAGTTTACCATAATGTCATCCTGGTAAGCTAATCTATACATTGCCAGGTAGCTTTCCTTTTCACTGTCTGTAAGGTCAGATGGAATCTTCAGGTTTTCAATGGGTAAGGCCTTGTTTTCTTTTTTGTCGTAATAACTGTTAAACAATTTCAGAAATATCCATTGCGTCCACCTATAATAATCCGGTTCACTTGTACGCACTTCTTTTGACCAGTCATACGAAAAACCAAGAACACTGAGCTGCTCTTTAAATCGTTCGATGTTTTCTCTCGTGGTATCGGCCGGGTGACGGCCCGTTTCGATCGCGTATTGCTCTGCAGGAAGCCCGAAAGAGTCGAATCCCATCGGATGCAGTACATTAAATCCTTTCATCCGCTTGTATCGTGCCACAATATCGGTGGCAATATAGCCTAACGGATGCCCAACGTGAAGGCCTTGACCTGAGGGGTAGGGAAACATATCCAGTATGTAATATTTTGGCTTATCCTTGTCCGTTTTTGTTTTGTAAATATCCTTTTCCAGCCAGTATTTCTGCCATTTTTTTTCAATATCAGCGAATTTGAATTCAGCCATCTTTAAGATATGATTCACTCTTGAAAATATGAAGATGCAAAGTTAAACATAGAATTCAGTATTTTGTGGTATGCAAAAAACTTATCTGAATTCATGGACATACTTTTTATATTTGACATATCAGACAGTTTGTTTCAGGGATATTTATATATTCAAACGTTACAAATACTGGGTTTTGTCGAAATCAGGAGTCAGTAACCGTTTACGTTGACTTGCAGTTGTCCTTATCCCGTAAAGAAATCAAAAACATTTCCGAGCATGCTACTATCTGTTTTGTAAATCTCGGTATAAGTGCATTTTGTACACGATACGGTTGTGAATTTTTTGTTTTGTACATCAAATATTTTTGCCCAGAAACCTCCTGTGGCACGGAATTCATCTGTCTCGTATAGCCGGTTTCCGCATTTAATGCATTTATAATTGTTATGTTCCATGGTATTTAATTTAAGGTAAAATCGATAATTGTTTTAGTAACGTAATTTAATTTACATTTCTTTTTCAGCCTCTCATACTTACGCAATTGCTCAAATATAATCCACTATAACTGACCGATGATACTCCGGAATTCATCTGCAGCCCATTTCTCAACCGCTTTAAACTGTTCCAAGTTTATACGTAAAATAAATGGTTTTTTCTTTGCCACTGTATGATCAAGTATTTAGTACTCCAGATGTTTGTCCCACTCGTTTTCCATGACGGCTTTTAAATCCTCCGGACGTTGCGTACCCAGCGTCAGTATTTTTCCGCTTTTAAGTGTTAGTTGGACCCCATCCTGCCTTTTACGCTTTCCGATAGAGGCGGAAACCTGAAATAAACTGTCCGGTTATGAATTTCAATAATCATCTCGGAAATGAGTAACAGCTATATCAGGCCTCCGCACGTGGTGACCATTAACAATTGCAGGAGCCATGTTAAAGCGTCAGCAAGCTACAGCCATCATAGCGGCACGGCAGAAAATTGTTGAAGGTGCAGTGCAGATGGGCGAAACACTTTTTAAGTGGTTTGATGATATTGACGATGCGCTTTTTGAAGTTCAAACCACGGGAAGGAACTATCTGACAAGTTGCCGCTAATTCTCTTTAAATATAGTTCCGTCTTTCATTACAAATTCGACGTTTCGTAAGACAGAGATATCTTTATCAGGATTTCCTGTCACTACTATGATATCGGCTTTCATGCCTTTTTTTATACTTCCGACCTCGTTGTCGATATGAAAAATCCGGGCGTTTACAGACGTAACTGACCGAAGTACATTCCTGTTTTTCATTCCATAATCAACCATCATTTCAAGCTCGCGCACATTGTCGCCGTGTTCAAAAACTCCTACGTCACCTCCTGCTACGATTGTTACCCCATGCTGCAGTGCTTCCGAAAAATGCTTCCTTTTTTGTTGGATTCGTTGAGGTTCCTGTTCAGATTCTTTTTTCCAACCCCCGTACTGCAATATGGCATCTCCTGCAGCCAGTGTCGGACACAATGCCACATTATGCGCTTTCATAAGTTCCCAAATCTCTGGTGTACCGCCATCTCCATGTTCGATCGTTTCAACACCAGCCAGAATTGCACGACGCATTCCTTCTGGTGTGGATGCATGGGCTACCACATATCTGCCGCTACTACGTGCAGTTTTAACAATTAGCTCAAGTTCTTTTTGTGAAAAAGTCGGCATGGCTTCGCCGTGAGGCCCCCACCGGTAATCAGCATATACTTTAATAAAATCTGCACCTTTTCCAATTTGATTTCTCACTACCTGTATCAGGTCGTCATACCCGTCGGTTTCTTCTGCACCCAAAGGTATTTGTATATGGTCGGCAAATCCTTTCGGTCCGTAACTTCCGGTAACCACTATAGCCCGGGTGCAAATGATAAGGCGGGGACCAGGTATCACGTGATTGTCGATAGCCCGTTTCAATCCGGCATCTGCATAGCCTGCACCCTCTGTACCAAGGTCTCTAACGGTAGTGAAGCCTGCAATAAGGGTGTTTCTGGCATGCATGGTAGCCCTTGCCGTACGATAGGATTCCGATTCTTTAAGCACCTGGTCATTCCAGGGAGTTTGATTATACGGGTAGAGAAACATGTGGGCATGTCCTTCGATCATACCCGGCATAAGTGTGGCATTGTTAAAATATTTGGCTTTTACTCCGGAAATGTCAAACTCATTTTCAGGTCCTGCATAAATGATCAGGTCATCTTCAACAACCACTATCCATGATTTGTGCATTTCATAGCCGTCAAAAACCCGATCAGCTATGAGTGCAATCCGCGCCTGGCCAACAACCGTCTGTTGCGCTATAAATATCAGGTATAGTAGAATAAACAACCGCATTACCGTAATATTAGAATCATTTTTCATATCAGGATCTGGGATTTATAACTGATTTTGTCACTAATTCTTCCTCAATTAAAACAATCTGTAGGATAACAGCCCTAAATTTAGACTTTTTAATTTCCTCCTGATCCATACTAATCCCTTCCATTTTATGGAGCCGATTTCCAACGTACTTTTCATTATCAGAAATAAACCGCCTAATAATAAAATAATATCCTTGACGCTTACCGAATGATCCAGCGCCTCAATATCAAACAGTGGTTTGGTGATTCCGATAATCCACGTAATTCCTGCCAACAGGCCTATTCTCATTAGCAATGCAAAGCTTAATCCGATCATTCTTGATTTTTGCTGTTGATTTTCCGGTAGTTTGTTGGATACGATGGAGATAAAAATGATGTTATCAACTCCCAGGTCCCAGGATAATTTCTAGGATCATGAGGGTAAGCAGAGCAATCCATGTTTCAGGATACCAGAAAATTCCATACTGTCAGATTTTGAAAAGGCTGAAATTAAATAAATATTTACTTATCGGTTTCATGATATGGAAATAAAGATGAATAATCTTTCTGCAAAATGGATTCGGATATTAGTTCGGATTGATGAATAATTTATTTAAATTGATCGGAAATAAATGTACAATCGATGAAGCGGCAACTGATCTATATCGTTGTTTTTCTGGTAATTGTCAGCCAGCGGTTATTTTCGCAGGATTATGATAGTGCCTTCATACTGAATGAGAAGTATGTTAAGGAGGTAAAAAAGCTACTGAAAAAGAAAAAAATTCAGGATGCGTTTGAATATATTGATATTCTGGAACCCAGGACGTTAAGAGATCTCATATTTCTTACCGAACTTCCTGCACCGCCATTTAAGGAAAATAAGCGAGCGGAAGCTTTTAGGGATTTACTCGAAGAGGCAGGTGCAGATAAGGTATGGATTGATGAGGTCGGTAATGTAATCGCCGTCCGAAATGCAGTAAAAAGAGATTCTGAAAGACCGGAAGTAGTTGTATTGGATGCACATCTCGATACCGTGTTTCCGGAAGGAACAGAGGTAACAATTAAATTAAATGGAGATACCCTTGTTGCTCCGGGGGTCGGGGATGATACTCGTGGTCTTGTTCTTATATTAACCGTACTTCGGGCATTGAATGAATCTGGAATTAATACTGTTGCTGACATTTGGATTGTAGGAACCGTAGGAGAAGAAGGGCTGGGCGACCTAAGGGGTGTAAAGCATTTGTTCCGATCTGGCGCTCCGGCGATTCGCTCCTGGATTTCCGTAGATGGTGGAACAATGGGCCGGATAACCAATAGTGGGTTGGGTTCGCATCGGTATCGTGTTACTTTCACCGGTGAAGGAGGACATAGCTGGAGTGCATTTGGCATGGCAAACCCAATCCATGCACTGGGTCGTGCGATCAGTATTTTTGCTACTGAAGCAGATAGATTTATACAAAGCGGGCCTAAAACAAGTTTTAACGTTGGAAGGATCGGTGGAGGTACTTCGGTAAATAGTATTTCGTATGAATCCTGGATGGAAGTAGATATTCGCTCCGTGGATCACTCAAGTCTTTTAGCGATGGACGATATTTTCCAAAAGGCCATGCAGGCTGCATTGCATGATGAAAATAACCTTCGTAAAAAAGGGGAAATTTTAAATGTAAAGATTGAGATGATTGGTGATCGTCCTTCTGGTGAAGTCCCTGCAGATATGCCCCTGGTTCAGCGTGCATTAGCTGTTACTACTTTATTTGATATCAGTCCGCGGTTAACTACCGGATCTACGAATTCAAACATACCCATATCCAGGGGCATTCCTGCTGTCACCATTAGTAGAGGTGGCAAAAGCGGAGCTTCGCATTCATTGAAAGAATGGTGGCTAAATGATAGCAGTGGGCCACAGGCGATCAAACTTGCACTTTTGCTCCTTGTGACTGAGGCTGGTATAAAATAAAATATGGTCTGATTCAGGTCCTGTTATTTTTTTAATATGTTACTTCCATATTTAAAGTGATTTTTCTGGTATTGAATTTTAAATTATTGGAAAGGAATAAAGAGTTTATTAACCTATATTGAAGGCAATAGGAATGTAATACCGGTTACATTTTAATTAAAAAGGGAAGACCTCCAATCAATCACATAAAACCCTCTATTCGGTAGTATAAATATAAAAATAATTCAATTAGTATGCTTGCCTTTCAAGACAGTACATGAGTATAGTTATGACTAATCTATTTTCTTTAAACTACAAATTGCTGGATTAAATTTTTTCAAAAAACCTTCAGAATTTTAAGTATCAGCTAAGTTTCAAAAATTCATTTAACTGAGCAATTTTTGAAGGTTGACCGAACAAATAAAGTAAGTCATCTTGCTGGATTATCGTATCTTGATTGACATCGGATAAAAAAATTTCTTCCCGCATAATGGCCAAAACCGTAATACCAAAATTGCTACGGAGCTTTGATTCATGGATCGACCTACCCACTATTTTATTGTTTTCCTGATGAACGGGAAGAGCCGCGATCTCCATATCAGGAATATGCAGCTGTTGTTGCCATACACCTTTGAAATCCTGGAGATTTCGGAGCATTTCGTAATTACCCTCCCTTATGTGGTTTATGAAGGCCTGAATTTCATCGGATGGAACCAGGTATTTTTTCAATACGCGGGCGAATATTTCTACTGACGTCTCGAACTCTTCTGGGATAACCTCATCAGCCCCTAGTTTGAGGTTTTCCTCGATTTCCTTAACATACCGTGTTCGAACAATGATGTAAGTGGTGTCGGTAAATGTACGTATCTGGCTCACAATTCTCTTCGTGGTTTTTGCATCCGAAATGGCCACAACTACTACCCTTGATCTTTGAATTCCGATGTGCTTCAATATGGTTTCATTGGAGGCGTCGCCAAAAACTATTGGTTCACCGCGTTTCCTGGCCTTGCTAATCATCGCGGGATCCAACTCAATAATTACATATGGTATATCGGCTTCTTTTGCAGCCTTTGCCAAATTCTCCCCGTTAATACCGTACCCAATAATGACCAAATGATTCTCACGCTTTTCATGCCCCTGTTCAGTCTTTGTTTTTGAAAATGTCATCCTCTCCAGTCGGGTCCTTATGCCTTTAGGTAAAAGCGATTTAAGCAATATGTCCGATATGCGTGAGGCATAAGCCATTGCAAATGGAGTGACTCCCATGGAGATAATCGAAATCGCCAGAAAATACTGATACACCGTCTCAGAAAGGAGGCCGTGCATCAGCCCGGATGTTGATAACAGAAATGCGAACTCGCCAACCTGAAAAATACTTAACGCGCTAATGATTATTATCCTGGGCGGATACTTCAAAATATATACCGTAAGGGCCACGATTAGTGCTTTCAGTATAATGACGCTTGTGGTGAGCAATACAATCATAAGGATATTTGCTAGAAAGAATTGCAGATTCAATAGCATGCCTATTGATACAAAGAAGAAGCTGATGAATATTTCACGAAAGGGTTGAATATTGGCGGTGGCCTGGTGGCTGTAATCTGATTCGGATATGATGAGTCCTGCAAAAAATGCCCCTAGCGCCAATGAGAGGCCAAAGGACGAAGTAAACCATGCTGTCGCAAAACAGATTACTATTACAGTTAGTAAGAAAAGTTCTTTACTTTTTGTTTTGACCACCAAACGAAAAACGATCGGTATAACAAATCTACCCAACAGTAATACGGCACCGATCACCGCGACTACCTTAACAAGTAAAAGGAAGACTATTTTTCCCATGCCCTCTGACTGGCCAGTAAGGATAGGGGTAATCAGCATCATTGGCACAACCACCAAGTCCTGAAATATCAGGATGGCGATAAGTATCCTCCCATGTGGTGACGATGATTCACCTTTCTCCTGCAGAATTTTCAATACGATCGCCGTACTGCTAAGTGCAAATAAAAATCCTATAAACACAGCTTCATTGAAAGACATTCCAAATGAATATGTTATCAATGCCGCTGCACAAATGGTACCACCCACCTGCATCAATCCTCCCCAAATCACTGTAGTCCTTATTGATAGCATGCCCTTGAGGGAAAATTCAATGCCAATCACAAAAAGCAGAAAGATAATGCCCATTTCAGATAGCCGCTCTACCTCATGACTGGATTCAATAAGATTAAAGCCGTAGGGTCCGGCGATCATGCCCGTTATCAGAAAACCTAGAATGGTCGGAATCTTTAGCTTATGCAGAACCAGAATAACGAGAACCGAAAGTCCAAGAATTATGACAATATCTTTGAGTAATTGAAATTCCATGGCAGTTACAAATATCACCTTATTTCGAGTAAAACCAATCTACGTTATGACCCTGGATCAGTGTGAAATAGGTCTGGAAATTTTATTGGAATTAGGTGGAAATTGAAGAAATAATTATGTATGGCTATAACTAGATTTATTTAATTGGATAGGCGAACTCAATACCAGGCAATGTCGATCCTGACAACCTGGGGGTGAAATTTGGAAGCAAAAACGGCTTATCTTGCTTTAATCCATAAAATGCTAAGTTTAACAATGCTTAGTGAGGCAGGATGTTCCACAGGGGTTACTCCTAAAATGCCATCTACTAAAAAGGAATTGCTTGGATCTGATTCTGAAAAACGAATAATATTCGTATTTGATTTGTCAATAAATCGTATATATTTGGAACGCATTAACGGTATGTCTTTGTCACCAATTTGTCA
>JACZXH010000090.1 GCA_022571715.1 Bacteroidota bacterium
CAAACTATGGACTTAAAACTTGCGACTTTGAAAAAAATATTTAGACATAATTACGGGAATGGGGTGAAATCGCAAAATTATTACCGGCCCGGATTGATATGATGGAAATTACGCTAATGAGATCGTGAAAATGTCAGGAATTCGCTAATTTAGGTGCATTTATAATTACATTACGTACGCGTAGAGTGACCACAGCTGGTATTAAAATGTAAGAAAAAACAGGCCGGATATATTGAAAGTACAAATTGCGCTAAATGATTTTTCAGAAAACTGTCATTTTTAAAACAATTTCCCTAATCACGGTTATATTAAAGCGCTGAATTCAAAGTGCAATAAATACCTAAGGCAAAAATATACGTTTACTTTAAAGGTTTGGGACCGAATGCATGGGGATAACCGGGAATACCAGCACGGAAATGTTTTGTGCAATGCATGAAACTAAATCATTATTATTATATTAATATTTTACTTCATACATTTTAACCTTACTGGTGACATTCTTTAATTCCCGCTCCCCTATAAACTCCACTTCAATATCGGGTTGATTTCTAATATTTTGGTAAACCGTTTCGGAAATACAGATCCCCCCTTCCTTTGCCTCCCCTTGAAGCCTGGAGGCGATATTAACTCCATCACCAAAAACATCGTTTTTCGAGAATGCAACTTCTCCTAAATGAACGCCCATTCTTAATGAGAAATCACTTTGTTGCGCAATTTCCCGTTGTACGTCAATACAAAATTTGACTGAATCTGATGCAGTTTGGAAACTACATAGCATGCCATCTCCCATCTCTTTGAGCAACTCACCGTTGTGTCGATTACTCATTATGACATGGAGAGACCGGTTGATATCAAGGATATTCATGGCTTTTTTCTCGTCCTTTCCCATTAAGGATGTGTATCCAACAATATCTGAAAAAACCAAAGCAGCAAGTCGTTTTTCTGCTGGAATGGGTTTTTGTTTTTTGCTTTTAATTTTGACTATTCCTAAAACTAATACTATTGCAATAATTGTAAAGGATAGTATCGAAAAGGTTTTATTTTTTAAATGCCAGATCAGGAATTGAGCCTGCTTCCATTTAAAATAATTGCTAATCCCGTCGTTAGACTTAAATGTATGCCGATACCTTTTTACATATAAATTCTTTATTGCTATGTTGCATTCTTTTTCTGAATCGATCTCCCCCCTCAATTTGTAGTTATTCAAAAGATATTGATAGCTATTTATAAGCTTTTCAAAAATTGTAATATCGCCAAGTTTATCACCAGTTGGGTAATAATTTTTAGCTGTATCACGATTGTATAGATATAACCCTTTTTTTACCTGCCTAAATGGGAGATACGTATAAAACTCTGGAAAAAATGATGAGCCAATATCTAAATATCCATTAAAGCTGTTATCAACTATTTCTACATTCTGTAAAAACTCAGAACTTCCAAATGTAACATTGGTCTCAAATGAATTATTCTCAATCAGGGTATTTGTTGAATGCACTTCAATGAATACACGATTAGCATCAAGCCCAATTTTACTGTTCGTTATTTCGAGGTCCTCCAGGATTGTTTTGATACCCCATAAACTATTTGGTCTCCATAAAGTAAATCGCCTTACCTCAACTGAATCAATCTTTATCCTGCGAGTAAATGAGTCATAAATTATAAGTGTGTCAATTTTTGAATTAATGATATTAAGATAATCTAATTTATTTAGCGTAGAACCTCCGTAACTTCCTGATCTACTACCATATTGCATTTTGCCAATCTCACAATGACTAATTTCAATAGAGGAAGAATCACATCCAATAATCGAAAGTTTTCTAAGATTAAGGTTAGGAAGAAGGGCTGGACCTAAGCGGGAATTTGAAATAGTTAAGATTTTATCTTTAAAATTAAAATCTTCCCGGCCAGCCCTGTTTAATAATTCATGATATGAATAGTCTGCTAAGCCTCGTGTTTTAAGTGTTATTTTATCATTTAGTGAAATAACATATTGAATACTTTTATCTTGAAGTAATAGCCTTTTATTATAGTAAACTACTTCTTCTTGTGACTCCAATTGTTTAATTATATCAAAAAAACCAATTGCCCCATTTTTTAATTTTAAATCTATTGCTTTATACCGTTTCTCGTTTCTGATATTTTCTAATGTTTTATCATAGATCATTATAAAATCATATCCAAAGCCCGCACCTATAGCCTTTTCTAAATAGTTCAATGATTTATCAATTTTATTTGCAAGAGAATAAATCCTGGCTGCGTGGTAATACTCTCCATCATCGGGTTCATAATTTAATAGAAACGCCTGATCAAGTAGAATTGAGGATTTTTTAAACTCACCTTTTTGAAATAAGGAGTCAGCTTCGAGGAAAAGTTTATCAAATTTATTTTCCTGAGCGTACAGGAATTGAGGCAATAATAATAGAAGAGCTAATAATCTCATTATCCCGAAAACAAAAGGATTCTTCATGTGTGACAGGTTAGCGTAGGTACAATTTACGATCATAAAGCGTTAATCGCAATAGCTTTACAGGAAACAATTACTGTCAGGGTGGTGATTTCAACAATCTTCGATTTCAATTATCAGGGTTTGTACTTTACTTCGGTTATCGAAGGAACTAAATTAGGGAGGTTTAACAATATTTGATCAATCCCAAAATTTCCAATCCGGGATATAGGCGCTCAATTTTGATATTCAATAAGAGCTATAAAACAAAAATTAACTTGTATTTTATCAGGCACGCTACGCTTTATGCGGGGTCGTTGTAATTTTACACAATAATAACATCGTTTTTATGCACATTACCATCAGAGAAGGGTGCAGGGAAGACCTGCCGCGGGTGCTGGAGCTCATCCGTGAGCTTGCCGAATTTGAAAAAGCTTCGGAGCAGGTTTCCCTTACCATAGAAATGATGGAAAAAGATGGTTTCGGCCCTGACCCGGTATTTGAATTCTATGTAGCAGGAAATGATCATGGAAAAATTTTAGGGATGGCATTGTACTATTACCGCTATTCAACCTGGAAAGGTAAAACCTTATTTCTGGAGGACATCATTGTTTCCAGTGGGGAGAGGGGTAACGGTATCGGCAAGGCACTGTTCGAGTGGGTAATACAAAAGGCGCAGAAAGAAAACTGCCAACGGATGTCGTGGCAGGTGCTAAACTGGAATAAACCCGCCATTCGTTTTTACGAAAACTACGACGCGCACATCGATGATGAATGGTTGAATTTTGATTTGTACAAAGAACAGCTCGACCGGTTTCATCGCTGAAATGAAGGCAATAAATAGCGTTAATTAATTATGATGGTAGGTATAATAAGATCATCTTTCCCACAACCGGGTGAACGCATGCCTCTATACCCCATTCCTTCCATCCGGTTATATTGGGCAATATAAGGCAAAAGTATGAAATTGAACAAGGACCAGCCAGATTGTAAACAAGTTGTTCAGATTGTTTTGTAATTTTACCCGCCAATGAACTACTCCTCTACAGATACATCAAAATTTCCCTGGGTTATGATCCCAGGATTGTAAGTATCGGTTGTTCATCCGTCCTCTCATGTACTTATAAAATATAAGTACACATCGGTGTATTCAATAATTAAACCCTAATCATATGCCAATAAAATCTCCATTTTTTGCCAGAACTTCCGCTTTGTGCAATAGTATGAACTGGAAAGAATGGGCCGGATATTATGCCGTAAGCTCGTATGGGACGTTGCATGATCCGGAGTATTTCGCTTTTCGATATTCTGCAGGATTGCTGGATATAACTCCACTTTTTAAATACAGGGTGAAAGGACCTGATGCGGCAGCATTTCTTTCCCGCATCATGGTAAAAAACATTCATAAACTTGGTGTCGGGAGAGTTTCTTATTGCTGCTGGTGTACTGATGCTGGAAAGGTGATTGATGATGGAACGGTTATGAGAAGAGCAGAAAATGAGTTTTTTGTAACTTCAGCAGATCCTGGCTATTCTTGGTTTTCACGTTTTTTACGCGGTTATGATGTGGTGCTGGAAGAAATTTCTGAAGAAGTTGCAGGACTTGCATTGCAAGGACCAACCTCTCGCGATATACTTAAACAAATATGTGATGCGGATTTAAATAATTTGAAGTTTTTTTCAACGGTAAAAGCCAGAGCGGATGGGTTTGAGATATACGTATCACGAACGGGATATACGGGTGATCTTGGTTATGAAATTTGGGTTGAAAATGAGCATGCCATTACTCTTTGGGATGCAATTATGAGCGCAGGTAAGAACTACGATATTAGACCCGCAGGGCTGGATGCACTTGATGTAACACGCGTTGAGGCGGGCTTGATTCTCAAAGATGTGGATTATTTCAATGCACTTTATGCTTTGATTGACGATAGGATGTCTTCTCCTTATGAACTTTCGTTAGGGTGGACAGTCAACCTGGATAGAGATCCCTTTAATGGCCAGGCATCGCTTAAAGCCGAAAAAGAGAATGGGTCGAAATGGGCGATTGTAGGTTTGGATATTGACTGGCCTCAACTCGAATCATTATATGCAAAACATGGATTACCACCGGAGATTGGAAGTCATGCCTGGCGAAGTTCCGTACCTGTTTACATTAGCGCTGACAAAAAATATCAAACTGGTTATGCGACCAGCGGTACCTGGTCCCCAATCCTTAAAAAAAATATTGCGCTCGCCACGGTAGAAAAAAAATATGAAAATATTGGCAACGAGTTACGGATTGAAATGACTGTGGAACATAAAAGGTATACAGTACCTGCCATCATCAGCAAACCTCAATTCTTCAACCCGGAACGTAAAACATCGAACCCAAACAGCCAGAGTGATGAGTAAAAAATATGATGCTATAATAATAGGCGGAGGTCATAATGGCCTTGTTTGTGCCGCCTACTTAGCAAAAGCAGGTAGAAAAGTTCTTGTTCTGGAAAGACGGCATGTTTTAGGCGGTGCAGCCGTTTCCGAAGAAATGTATCCCGGATTTACATTTTCTGTCGCTTCCTATGTGGTAAGTCTTTTCAGACCTCACATCATCAGAGATTTGGAACTGGCAAAGCACGGATATGAAGTGATCCCGATGGATTGTTCTTTTTTACCTCTGCCAAATGGCGATTCATTGGCCAGGTGGTCTGATCCTCAACGCTCGAGGAGGGAAATCGCCAGGTTCAGTAGAAAAGATTCGGAAATATATCCTGAATTCGGCAAGGTAATGACACATATGGGCAAGCTTGCAAAGGCGGTGATTGATTACCCTGCACCGGATATTACATCTATCAAGCCGAAAGAGCTTTCTAATCTGCTGCGTTTGGGAAGGACGTTCAAAGACCTTGGTCCCGACCTCCTTCACCTGAACACGAAGTTGGTAACTATGAGTGCGTTGGATTTTCTTGATTTATGGTTTGAGTCTGAAACGCTCAAAGCTCCAATGGCCGTCAGTGGAATCATAGGAACTTTCCAGGGTGTCCGTTCCCCTGGGACTGCATATGTTTTATTGCATCACTACATGGGCCAATTAGATGGAGCGTTTAGATCCTGGGGATTTTCAAAAGGAGGTACGGGAGGAATCAGTATGGCGTGTGCGAGGGCGGCTGAGAGCTTCGGTGCGGAGATCAGAACAGAAGCACCGGTTCAGCAGGTGCTGATTAAAAAAGGCAATGCAGAAGGTGTGGTGTTGGAAAATGGCGATGAAATAATAGCTAAGACTGTCATATCAAACCTGGACCCAAATCGGACCTACTTAAAGATGGTTGGAGAAAAATACCTGGAGGACGATGTACTCAAAGAGATTAAACGGTTTAAGCTTAGAGGAAGCTCGGGGAAAGTGAACCTTGCGCTGGATAGGGTACCGGAGTTCAGCTGCAGACCTGGGGATGGAGATCATATCAGGGGTGATATTGCTATTGCTCCAAGCATTGACTATTTAGAAAAAGCATTTGATCAGGCGAAATATGGCGAATTTTCTACCCGACCCTACATTAATGCAGTAATTCCGACGTTAACTGATCCTTCCCTCGCTCCGCCTGGTAAGCATATCTTATCGTGTTTTGTTCAGTATGCCCCATACAATATAAAGGAGGGAGCAGAGAACTGGCCCAAATACCGAGAAGCTTTCGGTGATACGGTGGTGGATACGATGGCGGAGTATATTCCAGGATTAAAGGATTCAATACTTTATAGACAGGTGTTAACACCATGGGACCTGGAACAAAAAATGGGATTGACGGAAGGCAATATATTCCATGGGGAATTGAGCCTGGAGCAGTTACTTTTTCAACGTCCAATTGCCAGCTATGCGAAATACAAAACATCCATTCCGAAGCTATGGATGTGTGGTTCAGGTACTCATCCTGGCGGTGGCATTATGGGAGCTGGAGGAGAATTATGTGCTAGATCCATGTTGACTTCACGGTCCATTTAACATAAAATTATGAGTGAAAAATACGATATAGTTGTCATTGGTGGAGGTCATAATGGACTAATTACGGCCACCACATTAGCCAGGAAAAATAAGAGGGTATTGGTACTTGAAAAAAGATCAATACTTGGTGGAATTGCAGCTGGAGAAGAATTTTATCCTGGCTATAGATCCGTGGGATTACTGCACGATACTTCACAAGTTAGAAGCAAGATAATCAAGGAGCTTGATCTTGAAAAGTTTGGGCTTCAATTCAAAAACTCACGACCTACTTATTCCTTATTATCCAAAAATGGAGAATGTGTACACTTGGATCCGAATATTGCGAAAGCAGCAAATGAAATTGCAAAATTTTCTCAGCATGATGCTGATTCCTATCGGGAATACCATGAATTTATTGGTAAAATAAGTGATTTTATTTGTGGGTTGATGGATAACGCCCCACCGGATCTCATGGAGCTAGGAGGGAAGCAAATCTGGGAGCTGGCCAAAAAGGGCATATCCCTTAAGAAGCTTGGTAAAAAAACCATGATGGAGTTATTGAAAGTGGCCCCTATGAGCGTGGCTGATTTTTTAAATGAAAAATTTGAAACGGATTTTATAAAAGCTGGAATTGCGGCTCCATCCATTTATGGGTCTTATACTGGTCCCTGGTCTTCATATACCACATTGAATCTTCTTGTTTGGGAATGTGCAGCAAACCAATCTATTGTTGGGGGACCACAGGCATTGATTGCAGCCGTCGAAAATGCCGCAAGAGATGCCGGAGTGGATATCCAAACAGGTGCCGAAGTCGAGCGTATCCTGCTTGATAGAGATAGGAAAGTAATTGGCGTGAAGCTATTGGATGGTGAAGAAATTACAACTGAAGTAGTCGCGACTTCTTGTACACCCACAACCACATTTTTCAATTTATTAGAGCCAAATCAGATCGATTATTCTCTTGAACATGGAATTCAACACTACCGATCGCGTGGTACCACAGCTAAAGTTAACCTGGCTGTTAATAAAGAGAGATATTTCAATGGTGAATTTGCAGAGTTCGTTAGAACGGGGAACTCCTTTGATGAAATGGAACGTGCTTTTGATTCTGTTAAATACAGGGAATTTTCCAACGAACCAATACTTGATATTCATATTCCGACTATTGGAGATCCTTCTTTAGCGCCCACTGGACACCATGTGATTTCTATTCTTGTTCATTTTGCTCCGCATTACTTTGATGAAGGTTGGTCTGAAACAACGAAAAATAGTTTGTATGATCATGTGATTAAAACCCTGGAACAATATTGCTCTGAAATATCTTCAACATTGGTAGGATTTGAACTACAGTCACCAGTTGATCTTGAAGAAAGGTACGGTTTAACCAACGGGCATATTTTTCATGGTGAACACGCGGTTGATCAATTAATCACTCGGCCGATTCCTTCATGTTCAAGATATAAAACACCTATTCAAGGACTTTATTTGTGCGGGAGCGGATCGCATCCTGGTGGAGGTATCACAGGTATGCCTGGCTATTTAGGGGCAAAAATGGTATTGGAAAATATATAGCTATGACGCAATTTCAGAGTTAGGTTCAATGTTATTGGATTCTCCTACTGGAGGTTTACAACTTGAATCATGGCTCTTTATGTAAATCAATATCAAGATCCAATGGGAAACAATACATTGTGATCGCTTGCGGCGGAGGTAAACTGGGTACTCCTTCGGGAGATACATATATTGCTTTTGCAATTCCTAAGGAATAACGATAATTTGGATTATTCCAAGGATTCTCTCGGCCCACTAGTACAAGGCTACCTGGCAGGACGGATGATCCTGTCCACGGTACGCGGGCTTGCACTATTCCGACCTCAGTGATTCAACAGGGTTCACATTCGCAGCTTTTATTGCATGAAAACTAATAACCAACAATGCAATAATCACTGATATACCACCACCGAGAAGAAACATGTCATATCCCATATCAATCTTAAAAGCGAAATCATTTAGCCACCTACGCATCAACCAGTAGGTTACCGGAATGGAAAGGACGATACCCAATACTAATTGCAGAGAAAAACTTTTTGCCAAAAGATAGAAAATACTCATATCTGATGCTCCAATTACTTTTCGAATGCCAATTTCCTTCACCCTGGTATTAATTACTAAAACAGTTAATCCAAGTAGTCCTAAACTGGCAATCAGTATGGAAATGATGGTTGCAATAAATACCAGGCGATTCAAACGTTCCTCGTTCGCGTACATGGAGCGCATGTTCTCCTCAACAAAACTAAAGTTAAGATCTTCTTCCGGAAAAGTTGCTTCCCACTCAGCTTCCAGGATATCTTTAACCTCTGTCAACTGAATACCGGTGTATTGGAATACAAGTTTAGGAACCGGCGAGTCGCCATAGTCATGGTCTGATATTCCGGAATAGAGGATGTTAATGTTTTGAGTAATTACCAATGGCTCTACTTCATTGTGCAACGAACTGTAATTAAAATTCTCTGTGACGCCAATAATCGAATGTTCACCAAATTTATTGCCGGGAAGGCGTTTTCCCAAGGGCTCATTCAATCCAAAATATTCTGCAGCTACTTGGTTGATGATAATGGATTCACGTTTGTCCAGGCTGCTTTCAGGATCAAAAATTCGTCCTGATAGCATTTTAATATCAAATGTTTGAAAGTAATAGGCATCAGCGGCCAACAATCTGAACCTGCGAAATGTTTCTGTATCATCGGTGTATGCTAGGTTGCCCCAACCGGCCGTACCAAATACGTGGGATCCCATACCAATATTTTTGATGGAAGGATATTGTGAAAGTTTTTCCTTGAGAATCTCCCCCTTCTCCATAGCGGTTCCTATAAACTCGATTAATCGCTGAGCAGAGGGATCTGGATATAAAGGTACGGAAACAGTAGTTTGATAATTAAATCCAAGGTCTTTGGAATGAATGAAATCCAGTTGTTTTTGCATGATGAGTGTACTTGAAATTAAAAATACAGTTACGACAAACTGAAATACAATCATTCCTTTTCTGAAGTAGTTCTTATTTGCTCTATTCAATCCTTTTAGAATGGACGTAACATTTAACCTGGATAATACAAATGCAGGGTATATACCAGCTGCAAAACCAATAAGAAGGGCCAGACCTAAATACAGCACCGCGTGCCAGGGTTCAAAATCAAGAATAATATTTGCCCCGGTTATCTCATTAAACAATGGAACAGAAAGTTTAGCAAGAATGACCCCTCCCAGTGTTGCCAATAGAGAAATCAACAGGCTCTCACTGATGTATTGCTTGATTAGGGAGGACCGATATGCCCCCATCACTTTCCGAATACCCACTTCCTTTGACCTTTTCATTGACTGACCGATAGAGAGAGTAGTATAGTTGATACATGCAATAGCGAGCACGAGCACACTGATAATGCCCAGGATATAAACAGAATCCTTATTACCTACCGGAGCGATTCCTAGAGGAATGTCTCTGTTCAGGTGAATATCCGTTAAAGGCTGGAACCCGATATTATATACTCCAGGCTCCACACGGTCTTTTAAATAACTCATGACCATTTCAGGAATTTGTTTTACCACGGTTTCAATCGAAGCATGTTGTTTTACCAATACATATGTTTCCGGACTCACCGAAAACCATGCGTTCATGGCTCCCTCTCCGTAAATTTCAAGGAAATTTTCATTGGATATAGCCATATCGAAGCGGATACTGGAAGTCGAACGGATATCTTTCATTATAGCTGAAACATTAAAATCCCTGAGATTTTCTCCTATCTGTATTGTTATGATACCTCCTATGGCCATCTCCTGGCCAAAATACTTTGTTGCATAACTATCTGAAATGATGATGGAATTTCTATCATGAAATGGCCGATCCCTGTTACCTGAAATAATTTCAAAATCAAAAACTTCGAAAAATTCAGGACTCAAGATACCAATTGGCTCATCGGTTCGCTCCTCTCCTCTTCCTACAAGATAGTTGATCTTGTCAAACTGAACGACCGTTTCAAATTCATCAAAGTTTTCTTCAAGTATATTTTCAAATATCAAGGGAGTTACAGAGTTGAAAAATATTTTGTCTTCTGCATATACTTCCTTAAGCCAAACCCTGTAAATCTTTTCTTTTTGACTGTGAAACCGGTCGAAACTGAGTTCCTTACCTACATAAATCCCTACGAGTAAAAAACAGGTGATCCCTATTGTGAGGCCAACCAGATTCAATCCCGTATTAAACTTGTCATGTCTTAAAACACGAAATGCAATTTTAAAATTATTTGTTGTCATACCAAATACTGATTTTTTATATCTATAATTTCTTTGAACCACAGAATAGCGCAGTGAACGAAAAACGTACCATACGAAAAGAAATTTTGCAATCCAGCTCTTATGGTTGCGTATATCCTGTTCATACAGCTCATATAAATCCCCTTGCAGATCTTCCAGAAGATCAGGATTACAAAACCATTCGAGAAATCGGTTTGCCCAACGTGGAGGTGATTTCATTATTAATTTGCTGAAAATATCATTCTGGGTATTTTGTTGTAGAGGGCTGAGCGTACATTCATGATTTCATCCAGTACGTGTATTCCATCTTGTGTCAGTCTGAAATACCGCTTTCTCCTGCCCCCTCTTTCCTGGGTTGCACCCCCCATGGAGGATGAAACAAATCCTTTTGTCTCAAGACGCCTTAATACTGCATGAATTGCAGTCACATCCAACATTCGTTGAGTATTTTCTTTTATCGCTTCCAGGATGGTTAAGGCATAGGCCTGCTCATAAAGCGAACCTACTCCCAGCAACACTAGTTCCTCTAATTCTCCAATTGTATGTCCTTTCATATCTGTATTTCTTGCACAAAGATACAATATGCTTGTATATGTTGTTGTTTTGTACAAGATAGATGCCGTTATAAATGAGCCCGATTCTAAATTCAATTAATTAATAGTGCCTTTGGGGATTAGCATCGTTTATTTATCTAAAAAAGATTTTGAGTTTAATGTGCATTGTACCTAACCACTAACTTCCATACTTTTATACTTTCACACGAAAACGTTAAACGATTATGAAACGGTCTATCATTACATTATCTGTCATCATTCTTTCGATTGGTATAAGTTATACTCAGAATAAAAAGATTAAAATCCTGATTTCAGTGGATATGGAGGGCCTTGCCGGTGTAGTTACTGCCGAGCAACTCGGTCCTTCCGGATTTGAGTACGAACGATTCAGGCGATTTATGACCGACGAAGCGATTGCCGCCATAAACGGTGCCTTCGAAGCCGGAGCCACCGAAATCGTTGTTGCCGATGCACATGGCAATGGTCAGAATCTGCTTATTGAAAAATTTCCCGATAATGTCCGGATCATTCGATCCTGGCCACGGCGATTTGGCATGGTGGCCGGCATTGATGCCTCATTTGACGGCGTGATACTGATCGGTTATCATGCCTCCACTCACAATATGAAGGGCGTTCGGGCGCATACATTCTCGAGCGCACGGCTAACCGATGTACGTATTAATGCACAATCTGTTTCCGAAGGGATGTGGGCGGCCATGGTTACCGGACATTTTGGGGTTCCGGTAATCATGATTAGTGGCGACGATATTGCTACCAAAGAGGTTAAGGATTTTCTGGGCGATGTAGAGGTGGCCGTAGTGAAGGAAGCCTATGGATTTCATTCTGCAATTACGCTTACCCCAAAAGTGGCAACAAGGCTAATTAAAGAGGCAAGTCGCAAAGCTGTGAGCAGGATAAAGAACTTTGATCCTTATATAATAGCAAGCCCGGTGAAACTGGAGGTGTCGTTCAAAAACTATCAGCCTTCGGCAGTTCTGGAATATTTATCTGTTGTGGAGCGTATTGATTCGCATTCAATCCGGTTTACAGGAAAGGATATGGTGGAAGTGGCTGATTTTTTTGTGTTTTTGATGGAATATAACAGCAACATTAAACCATGACGGGCATGGATAAAAGAAGTAATCCGGTTTTTGGACAAACATAATGGAGACGTTGGCAAATTCCACAATGAGAATGGCATTTTTGCAGGCCATCCCGATCAGCATAACGAATGATAACGGGCGAAAATACTGTTTTCAAAGGTAGGGCTGAACATCTGTGAGGTCCACAGCGCAAATAAAGTGCCGAAATTTTCCTAAAATGATTTTAATTTCCTGATAATGAGATAATCAGGATCAAGTAATTTTCTATAGGCCATAGTGGTCAATTAGATAAATAAGCGCTGCCATGGATGCCGCACCCATTTCAAGTTCTCTCTTATTCACTTTATCAAACGTATCAATCGCGGTATGATGGTAATCAAAATACCGCTGTGAAT
>JACZXH010000130.1 GCA_022571715.1 Bacteroidota bacterium
TAGGTAAAAATGTGCACATCAGTGGGGGGGTCGGGATTGGTGGTGTGCTGGAACCAGTACAGGCGACGCCTGTCATTATTGAAGACGGAGTTTTTCTGGGTTCAAGATGTATCATCGTGGAAGGTGTAAGGGTAGGAAAAGAAGCAGTTCTTGGCGCAAATGTAACCTTAACGGCAAGCTCAAAGATCATAGATGTTACAGGTACCGAAGCTGTTGAAACGAAAGGATATGTGCCCGAAAGATCTGTAGTGATACCCGGATCGTACACAAAAAAGTTTGATGCCGGCGAATACCAGGTGCCGTGTGCACTTATTATTGGCACTCGTAAAGCAAGCACCGATCTTAAAACATCATTAAATCAGGTGCTAAGAGATCATCATTTAGCTGTATAATGCGTGAATATTTATTAATTTTGATGTTAAAATGGCATACACTTTGTTAACTAAACAAGTTAACTGGAATAAGGATCAATGAAAAAATGGTTACTTTATATATTTTTATTTGTAGGGCTGACAGCCTTTATCGGGGGCAATAGTGACGACGATGTTTATCCGGAAATTAATCAAAAAAGTTTTTTACCGGGCGAAATCATTGAATACAGGCTCAATTTTTCCATTTTTACTGTTGGTAAGGCAAAATACATCGTTCAGGACCAGATTTACAATATCAATAACCGGCCGGCTTATAAAGTGGATATTTATGGAAACACCAGTGGACTTGTTGACTGGATAACCCATGTAGAAGACCACTGGGGAGCCTATATTGATACGACTTCGCTTTTACCACATAAAACCTATCGTAATATTATTGAAGGCAGGTACAGGAAGAATGAGATTGTAAATTTTGATCATAATACAGGTAAAATTGAAGTTCAGGAACTTGATCAGGAAACCCGCTTGTTTAAAGAGCCTCAGTTATTTGAATCTCCTGCTAAATATATTTACGATATGCTTGGTGGCATTTTGCTTATTCGATCCATTGATTTTGACACCCTTCAGGTTGGCGACACCATAAAAGTAAATGCATTTTTTCAAGATACTTTCTACAATTTCAGAACCGTATTTAAGAAAAGGGAAGTAATAAAAACCAAGGTTGGCAAATTCAGGGCGCTGGCAATGGTTCCGCTTATGCCTGAAAATTCCATTTTCGAAGAAGGTGAGAGTTCAGTTACATTCTGGATATCCGACGATGAAAATAAGATTCCTTTATTAATCCGCGCTAAAATGCTCATTGGTAGCGCCGGGGTGGAAATTACAAGTTTCAGTGGAATACGCAATCCGATATCGAGTTATGTACATTCGTCGTGGTGGTAACTGATACTCATTATAATACCTTTGAAGAGATTTATTGATAGATGAAAGGAATTTTGATGGGTGTGATTCTGGGGATAGTCTGGTTATGGGGCTGTAAAGATGAAAGTCTGTACATTGGCGATAATTTCTTTAATCAGGGAAATTATGAAAAGGCCATAGAAGCGTACACTAATTATCTGGAACTCAATCCGAATAATATCAAATCACTGTATAACCGGGGCCGCGCTTATGAAGAACTCGGCAACTACGAGCGGGCGCTAGCTGACTTTAAAAAAGTGCTTGTAAATGATCCGAATCATGTTCAGTCCAATCTGTCGGTAGCCAACAACTTATACAGGAATAAATTGTATATGGATGTTATTTACTTGTGTGATAACGTACTAGAGGCTCATTCGCAAAATACAAATGCGTTTTTATTACGAGGAAGGTCGCACCAGAAAGTAGGTCATATCAATCAGGCGATGGATGACTACAATGCAACCATTGCAATAGATAATGGGAAGGGCGAAGCATACTTTTACAGGGGTATACTGAAAATTTATCTGGGTCGAAAGCGTTCGGCTTGCAGTGATTTCAAAATTGCCGAGTCACTCGATATTAAAACGGCAGTGAAAGCTTCGAAAAACTATTGCCGGTAAACCTTTTTTTTCTGAAATAATTCTTTCTGTTCATCATCATCATCATCATCTTCTTCTTCTTCTTCTAAATCTTCATGGGTACATATCACATTGGATGACCGTAAACCAACTCCAAGGCAAAGTGTGCAAATACGGGTAATTTCTTTATGTCCCTCACATAATTCACACACAATGACGCCTTCACCCTGGCATTTGTCGCAGGTTTCATAATGATTTTGACTAAATGTATCTAATGTTATCAGCACACCTTTCCCGGTACATTTCGGGCACAAGGTGTTTCCTGTTCCCTTGCAATCAGGACATTCGGTCATCTCCACACCTGTTGTTTCACACCTTTCACAAAAAATCAGCCTGTATCCGAAAGAATTACATCGTTGGCAATCTATAATTTTTTGAAATTCATTGTTAATTAGCTCCCTGAGGTGGATAGCCTCCTCATAAAAATCACCGCTATAGCCGGCAAGATTTATATATTTTTCCACGAAATTCCGGCTGTTCTGAAATTGCCTGACATAATAAAGAGTTTCGGCAAAATAGTATGACAGATTGGTTGGTAATACCCTATTAGTGGCCAGCGCATTCCGGAAGGCAGCGTTAGCCGCATGATAATCGCCGTTATTAAAATGTGCTATTCCTTCATTATAATACCTCGAAACATCCTGATCATATTGTATTTTCTGGCTTTTTACAGTTAGGGAAATCAGGAGCAGAACAAAAAGACTAAATGTTTTAATATGGTTGTTGAAGTACAAAAGACAGTATTTAAACCAGAAATAATACCCAATCAGGGTATAGTAAAGGCATGTCAGGGTTCAAATTTACTATTTATAATTAAAAGAACACCCCTGTAGTTAATTCAGTTCAAACTGACTATCAGAAAATCGCGAGGCAATGATCAGTTCTTTTGTGCCTTGCGACCAGTCATAAAATCCGGATCCTGATTTTATCCCTAAGTGGCCTGCTTCAACCATGTTGACCAGCAATGGACAAGGCGCATATTTTGGATTGCCAAATCCATCGTTAAGTACATGTAAAATTGATAGGCAAATATCAAGACCAATAAAATCAGCTAATTGCAGCGGGCCCATCGGGTGTGCCATTCCCAGCTTCATTACGGTATCAATTTCTTCCACGCCAGCTACACCTTCAAACAATGTATAGATTGCTTCATTGATCATTGGCATCAGGATGCGGTTTGAAACAAACCCCGGGTAGTCATTCACTTCAACCGGTATTTTCCCGATTTCTTTTGATTTATCCATAATAATCCTGGTTACCGTATCCGAGGTGTTGTATCCCCGGATAATCTCAACAAGTTTCATTACAGGCACGGGATTCATAAAGTGCATACCGATCACTTTTTCAGGTCTTTTTGTGACCGAAGCGATTTTTGTAATTGAAATGGATGAAGTATTGGATGCCAGGATAGTGGAAGGAGGGCAT
>JACZXH010000091.1 GCA_022571715.1 Bacteroidota bacterium
ATCAGGGCGATTACAAAGACGATTCCTGCAGGAGCAAAGAGTTCTTTCGGGATAAAATCCGGGGCCTTTTCAACCGGACCATGAAAAACGGCACTAAAGAAGGCCACAATCACCGAGATCAGCAGTACTCCACCAACAACCTTTAGTAATCCATCCAGTGTCTTGTATTTTCCGATTCCAAGAATCACAATACATATCAGGAGTAAAATAGCTGCCCATTGATCTGTGGAAAGTCCGATACGGAAAAGGTTTTCGAGCAATCCGGAGGTTACAAACGTAACGGCTGCGGTTACAATAAACATGGACGGTATGGTAATCAGCAGGTAAATAATAAGAATCCAGTTACCTTTCCGCTTATATCCGTCAATAATGCTTACGCCTGTGGCACTGGTGTATCTGGAAGCAAATTCAAAAAAAGGAAATTTCAGAATGTTGGCTACAATGATGGCTCCCAGTAGCAAAAAGCCAAAATCGGCTCCTGCACGTGTAGATTGTACCAGGTGTGATACACCGATACAGGTGCTTGCAAATAACACACCCGGCCCGAAAGCTTTCCAGAAATTATTTGATCGAATATTCATATATTAATCTCAGTCTTTCCACTATTTGGTAAATAAAATAGTTTAAACCTGTCCGGTCGGAAATCTGAAGTTTGCCTTATTTTTATTGTGTTCATTGATTACTCCATTTAATGCTACCATCATTTTTCTTATGTTAATATTTCTTTATTTAACTCCTGTTTTCCGATATTGAATTTCGAAAATTACATAAAATTTTAATCGCATAATCCCCCTCATTACCTATCACTCACTTACACGCTTCGCATCATTGCGAATGCCAACTGCACCTTTGTTGCAACTCCATCCTCCCAACTTCCGTCTTCTATCTTCCAACTCATATCTTCTATTTTCTTTAAATTTGTGGTAGAACCGTAATCTGCTTCAGGCCTCCAATTATATAATTTAAAATAAAAGCGTAATTAGCCTCTTCTTAAGAATAATCAGCCATTATGGCAGTATATTTTCCATTTTTGTGCTAAAATCAGCCATAATGGCATGTAAATTCATTCCTTTTCCTGTTGGTATGGTTTTTCATGTAAGGTAAATGTAAATAAAAATAATAGTTAAATTTTAAATTTTAATACCATGAAACTAATAAGATATTCTGATTTTGACACGATGCCTTCAACATTCAGTACGTTGTTAGACAAAGTTTTCAGTGAGTCTGTAAATGCATCTAGAATACGCAGGTTTCGTCCCGATGTGGACATAGTAGAAACGGACAACGCGTATGAGATTCATCTGTCTGTGCCCGGCATGGAAAAAGATGGTTTCAAAATTGATTTGAATGACGGCGTACTAACCATAACAGGTGAAAGGAAATTGATACAAGAGAAGGAAAAACGTCAGTATCATACCGTTGAAACCCAGTATGGAAGTTTTTCAAGAACATTTAACCTGCCTGATCATGTGGTAACTGCAAAGATACAAGCCAATTACACGGAGGGGATACTTGTGATAACTCTTCCAAAGGATGAAAAATTGACTTTGAAAACTACCATTAAGGTAAAATAATTTTTCACAATAGCAAATAGGTTTAATTTAGGTTAGGCTCATTCATTGAGTTTATAGTTGAGGTTGAAAGGCGGACTAAAAAAGTCCGTCTTTTTCTATAAAATAAGAAAAATGTCTGCGATTAATATAACAAGTTGACCATATTTACGTATAAAATGAAGAAAATTAGAATTGGTTAAAACGAACGAGAGAAATGAGTAGAAAAGCATTTTATATTGGTATTTTTTTAGCATCTCTTGCCGGAGGCATGCTGGCCCTAGGTATATTCAGTGTAATTGTAGGTAATCCGAATAGCCAACCTTCTTATAATTCAATATCAAAGCATCAAGAGGTAGCGCTTACCAGCTTAGAGGTTAAAGATATACCGGATGTGATTGTTCCGGATGGCCTGAATTTTGTGAATGCTGCAAACAAGGCTACCAAAGCGGTTGTGCACATAAAATCAAAATATGAGGGTGTTTCCTCGGTGAACGGCTTTTTCAGATACAGGACTATCCCATCCGCGGCAAAAGGTTCCGGTGTCATTATTTCTGATGACGGATACATCGTTACCAATTATCATGTCATTAACGGAGCAAATTCTGTTGAAGTAACCCTGCATGATAACAGAAGGTATGAAGCAACTGTTATAGGAGTAGATCCAACTACCGATCTGGCCCTGATAAAAATTAACGAAACTGGACTTAATTTTCTCCCCTATGGTGATTCTGATAAGTTGCAAATTGGTGAATGGGTGCTCGCAGTAGGCAATCCCTTTGATCTTAATTCCACCGTTACAGCTGGAATTGTCAGTGCAAAAGCGAGGAATATCAATATTCTGACAGACGAAAACCGACTTGAGATTGAATCATTTATTCAGACGGATGCAGTGGTAAATCCCGGAAACAGCGGAGGCGCACTGGTGGATCTGACAGGAAATCTTGTAGGTGTGAATACAGCCATTGCCACACAAACAGGCACCTATTCGGGTTACTCATTTGCAGTACCTGTTACGCTTGTTAAAAAGGTAATGGACGACCTTCTCGAATTTGGCGTCGTTCAGCGTGGCCTTCTTGGAGTGATGATCAGAGATGCCGCATTGCAGTCTCAAATAGAAGACGTGGATGTACTTAACGGTGTATATATTATTACAGTGAATGAAAACAGTGCAGCTGAAGAAGCAGAACTTAAAAGCGGCGACATTATTGTTGGCATAAACGGAAGACAGGTAAAAAATACTTCTGAACTTCAGGAATTGGTGGCCAGAAACAGGCCCGGAGATGAGGTGGAAGTTACCTATATCCGGGATGGTATTGAAAAGACCGTAATAGCTAGGCTTCGCAAATTCGACGGTACGACAGATGTAGTGGACCGGCCTGAAATTGTAATTATAGAAGGGGCTACATTCAAAAATAATCCTGAATCAGACTCCCGTAAGTTGGGTATATACGGCGGCGTTAAAATAACAGATATTCAATCAGGAAAGTGGAAAGAAGCAGGCATTAAAGAAGGATTTATAATTACCAAAATCGATAAAACCCGCGTACGAAATGTAAATGAATTGCGCATTATTCTGGAATCGAAAGTGGGTGAGCGTATTAACATACTCGGTATCAGCGTGGATGGAGAAAGAACCTACTATTCGATGAAATGGTAAGCTTTATTATTATCGGTTTTTGAGGGTAAATATATTTTCTAACCACAGTGCCTTCACTCCGCCGATGACCCGAAACCTTGCTCCTGGCTACCAGCGCCTTCGCTGACTGCGCTCTTATAAAGCTTTTAGCGGTTTCGGCATAAGCCGTTAACCGACTTCTGCAAAGACGCAAGGCGGCAGCCATTAAGCTTCTGTGATACGCGGATGGGCACAAATTCTTCTGACTGACGACAGTCACGCTTGCGCCAAGTAAACAGAATCCTGGAGACATATGTAGTTAAAATAAGTTCGCTGGCACTCCCACTATATTGTACTTGTTTTTCAATTAATTTATGAACTCATTATGTAGCTTTGCAGCTCTTCAAAAACAGATAATTTATTCATGGAAAATCAATTTGGAATTGCAGAAACATTGATAGAGTTGGGGATTCACAACGAAAACTCAGGTGTTTCCTCCGGGTCGGTATGGCTTACAGGCGAAGGTGAAAAACTTGAATCGTATTCCCCGGTAAATGGGCAGTTAGTCGGGGTGGTACGATCTGCCACTGAAAATGAATACAATCAGGTAGTAGAAACGGCATTGCAGGGATTCCGGGAATGGAGGGAATGGCCTGCCCCAAAACGCGGTGAAGTAATCAGGCAAATTGGTATAGAATTAAGAAAATACAAGGCTTCGTTGGGTAAGCTTGTTTCCTGGGAAATGGGTAAATCGTACCAGGAAGGTTTGGGTGAGGTACAGGAGATGATCGATATTTGTGATTATGCCGTGGGTCTCTCCCGGCAGCTTCATGGACTTACCATGCATTCTGAGCGGCCATCCCACCGCATGTATGAACAATATCATCCGCTGGGAGCGGTAGGTATAATATCATCGTTTAATTTTCCTGTGGCCGTTTGGTCATGGAATGCAATGATTGCATGGATTTGCGGAGATGTATGCCTGTGGAAACCATCAGAAAAGGTGCCATTGTGCAGCATTGCATGCCAGCATATTGTCAATACGATTTTTGTCGCAAATGAGGTGCCTGAAGGTGTGTCGTGCCTGGTTAACGGGGGTGTGCAAACAGGAAAGCTCCTGTCTCATGACCGCCGTATTTCGCTGCTTTCGGCAACCGGATCAATACATATGGGCAAAAAAGTAGGAGAGGCTGTAGGAGCGAGATTAGGAAAAGCATTGCTGGAGCTCGGGGGCAATAATGCCATTATTATTACCGAAGATGCTGACCTGAATATGGCCATTATGGGAATACTTTTTGGGGCGATCGGTACCTGCGGGCAACGTTGTACATCTACACGCAGGCTTATTATTCATGAAAGCATTTACGGGGAAGTAAAAAACAGGCTGGTTAATGCATACAGCCAGCTTAAAATAGGAAATCCGCTGGATGAATCAAATCATGTAGGACCATTGATAGACCAAGCAGCAGTAAATTTATATTTGAATGCCCTGGAAAAGATTCGGGAACAGGGTGGGGTTTTTGCCGTCGAAGGCGGACGCGTGGAAGGCACACAATATGAATCGGATTGCTATGTAAAACCGGCCATTGCCGAAGTCGAGAATAGCTACAAAATTGTACAGGAAGAAACATTCGCGCCTATTCTTTATCTGATCAAATACAACGACATTTCACAAGCCATTGATATGCACAATAATGTAGTGCAAGGATTATCTTCTTCCATTATGACTAATAATTTAAAATATGCGGAACTGTTTCTGTCGTATGAAGGATCCGACTGTGGTATTGCCAACGTAAACATCGGTACATCCGGTGCTGAAATCGGGGGTGCATTTGGTGGTGAGAAGGAAACCGGAGGAGGAAGGGAGTCGGGTTCTGATGCCTGGAAAATTTATATGAGGAGGCAGACAAACACGATCAACTTCGGATCGAACCTCCCCCTGGCACAAGGAATAAAATTTGATATATAGATATTTTTCCGGACATAACTTATCTGAACATACGAACATATAATTTCATTACTATAAATTCGGTTTGTAAACTTATTAATTAATTCTATTTTTATGTTTTTGAAATAATTCACTATGGCTGAAAAAAAAAGATATTTTGCTGTAATGCTGATCGATGACAATGAAATTGATAATCTTATTAATCAGAAAATGATTGAATCGTCAGGTATTACGAAACATATTTACATACACACAGGTGCTCGTAGCGCTCTTGAATTTCTTAAAAATATACAGGAAATCGATGAATTTGCTTCCAAAATTCTGCCTGACGTTATTTTTCTGGATATTGATATGCCGCTTATGGATGGATTTCAGTTTCTGGATGAATTCGAGAAGTTAAACAATGAGTTAAGGGGAAAATGCCGGATTGTTATGCTTACATCATCCATCAATCCGCAAGATGTAAATAAGTCGAAAAAATACAGTTACGTCAAAAAGTATATCAATAAGCCTCTCTCCCTTGATAATCTTGAAAATATGGACATCTGAAAAGTATAATCTAAAGAATACCTCAAGGCTTATCTGAGGTTACACTTTGACGCCAAAATGTGTAACCCATAATAATAATTTGATTTTTGACTATTAGATCAAAATGAAGAAGGCAAAGTACTTCTGTGGCTTGGCCCTGGAAATTTTCAGTTTCAAGAATTTATTTATTTTTCCTGTAATTTTATATTTTTTCGTATTTTACCTGAGCATAGTTGCTCTATCATCGGAGTGTCAATCTGTATCAGTTTGAGGGGTGAAAAGTAGTCAGGTGAAATCCCATCAAGCTTATAGGCCAGATTTTTTATGTTTTTGAATTTATACTTTTTGACCTCATTAAACGATTCATTCATCATTGAGCTGAAGATGAAAGCTACTTTGCAATTTTCTTTGCCAATTACTCTGATTGAATGCTGAATACTTTTCCGAAGCAGCGCGATCATTTCTCTATTGTTGGTCAGATAGTTCAGAAATAAAAGGAAGAGTCGGATTTCCAAAAGTGCCACCGGATAATTTTTCCATTTAACGTCATTAACCAGATTTGTTATCCACGTGATTGCTTCCTTTAGCTTATGCGCATAATAGGCAGAAACAGCATGGTATACGGCAATAATATAATATTGTGGTATATCGGATTTGTCAATACTGAGGTTTTCATATAAACTCTTGTTCTCTTCATGGAGTTCAGCCAGGCGGTCAAGCCTGAGTGCTCTTTTTAATTTCAATATCAGAAACGAAGCAGGGAAGGTATATAAATAGTAGTATGAAAGGAGTTGCGGAGATCGGTCATTAATTTCTTCATAATAAATTTCAACTTTTCGAACAACATTATAATGGTCGTAATAGCACATCCAAAGAAAATCAAATACGGTACTGAGGTGAAAGTAGATCGGATCTTTTTTATATGAGGATAATATCTGATCGTTTTCTTTCAGCAGGTCTTCTGTCGGGGTGGCATCATCATCGATCTCATTGCTCTCATCAGCAACGAATAATCTGTCAAAAATGTGCAAACAACTGTTGAAAACAAAGAGTCGGTGTGATTGGTATAGTGAACAAACATTATACATTTCCCTTTTTAAAAGTGTCAGCTCAACTTTCAAAGCTTCGTTTCCTGTAAGTGTATATGCCCCAAATTTTTTAAAATAATCCGCAAGCATATCTTCGGCTTTATCTATGGCAAGCATATATGCCACATGCTTGTTATAAAGCTGGGAATACTGGAAATAATTCGGGTGGTTGATATGCAGTTTTTTCAACGATTTGTAAACCAGGGTAAGTTCATTCGACAAATCATAATCTTTTAGTTCAGTTTCAAGCTTTTTTAAGGCAGAAATGGCTGTTTCCTTGCTTCTTGTAAATATCAACTCGTTGATGTTATGCACTTTTTTCAAAATGTCAGTCCGAGGCTGTTCCATTCGCTGCATAACATATTCCTCCAGCTTTCTACCAAGCCTGGACCGCAGGGAGTAATACGAATTGGGTGTTTTTACAGCAAGCCCGGTCATGATTTCTTTGTCCGTGAGATCCCTTTCACGAACTGCCTCAAGTACGTAAACCCTTTTATCAGCTTTGTTTTCAATGAGCGACAATTTAAAATCATCGTAATCACTTTCTGACAATTGTTTTATAATGGTTCTGAATTTTCTCATTCCTTCCAGCAACAAAAACCTGAAATAAAAATCTCAAAAGTAAAACAGAAATACAATTTAATAAATATAAACTTTTTTTTAAAAATTATCACTTTAATTATTGCGAAAATAATGAGAATAGTACATAAACAGCTTGTTGAAACCGGAATATGAAAAACGTATGTTTTTGTACAGCCAGTTTAAAAAGATATATTTGCAGTCTGTTAGTTGATAGAATTGAATAAAATAAAATAAAATAATATGGGGGATTAGCTCAGTTGGCTAGAGCACTACGCTGGCAGTGTAGGGGTCATCGGTTCGAGTCCGATATTCTCCACCATCGTTCACTTAAACGAGCTAAAGTGGAAGCGTCCAATCATTGTAAGAATTAGACGAAGTTTATATGCCTAAGCCTTAGACATAGGTGGAGTATTAACTATCAGGCATCTCAATTTGGAATCTTTTTTATCAAGTTGTTTAAAAATTTAGCTTGTAAACCACCATTAAAAGCAGCAGCTACAATACCCGGCGGGCCATAATAAACCGCTTTTTATAGTACTTGCTGTGCAGATTGGATTCAATTACCCCGCGCGAACTGGAAGAATGGATGAACAATGCTTTTTCTTTGCCTCTTACATCAGTTACTAAACCTACATGTGTAATTTTTTTGCGTTTTTTACCTGTGGCAAAAAATACCAGGTCACCATTCCGGATAGCTTTCAGCTTCACTTTTTTCCCGATCTTACTCTGATCGGCAGACATCCTCGGTATGGGGTAGTCGATTGATGCAAACGAATTGATGAGCAATCCGGAGCAATCCATGCCTGCACGGGTAGTACCTCCCCATTTATAAGGCGTACCCCTGTATGACCTTGCCGTCTTGATTACCCTGTCCACCTGTCTTGTGCGTACTTTTTTCGAGCTTGCACACCCGGCAATACCGAGCAAAATAAGAAATCCGAATGCAATTCCTCTGGCCATTTTACACAAGATAAAACAAATTCGGAGTCATATTCAAATTAACATTATAAAATCCAGTAATTTGCTTTCCGGGTCCAACGAATTACGCTATATATATGCGTTTAGGTTGCAAGCTTTATAATTTTGAAAAAGTATGAGTGAGTATTGCGCCATGGTATGAACATTAATGAAAGCACAGGGTTTGTACAGTTTGATCGGGGTGGAGTCCAAAGTGGAGCCCAGATTCTGACCACGCCATTGGCGTGGTCAGAATCTGTAACTTACTACCCTGTTAAAAATGTCGAATAACTGAATTGACGACTTCAATACTTGTCATTCTTACTTGAGGGTCATATTTAGTGACCTGATTACTCAGGATGACGCTTGTTTGAGACAGCTCTCATCAGCCATAAGCAGACACATTCTTCAATTTACTTATAAATAAGGATGCTGGAGATTGAACCAAAGCGAACAAAATTAATATCTTAGACAAATACCAAACCACATATACTTATAATATCAATTGAAGAATCAGAATAGTGCCATAAAACCTGTGTTAGAATCTCTGAAAAATCAACTGGATGGAGACTTGTTTTATGATGACCTTGTACGAAAAATATATGCAACTGACGCCTCATCATATCGTGAATTGCCTCTCGCAGTTGCCTGTCCCAAAGGAGTGGCCGATATTAAAAAACTAATTGCTTTTGCCAAAGAAAACAAGTCGTCAATCATACCGAGAACTGCAGGTACATCGTTGGCAGGTCAGGTTGTTGGTAGCGGGGTGGTGGCCGATGTGTCAAAATACATGACGCGTATCATCGGCTTGAATGAAGAAGAAAAGTGGGTTCGTGTGCAACCGGGTGTAGTTAGGGATGAATTGAATCAATTTCTGAAACCGAATGGTTTGATGTTCGGCCCGGAAACATCGACTTCAAACAGGGCAATGGTGGGTGGTATGATCGGCAATAATTCATGCGGGTCCAACTCCGTGGTTTATGGCAGCACCAGAGATCACCTGCTGGAAGTAAAAGCGCTGCTTAGTGATGGAAGTGAAGTTGAATTCAGGTCGTTGGATGCTGAAGCATTTAATAAAAAATGTAACGGCCATGACTTCGAAGCTTCCTTATACGGGCAAATAAAAAATTTGCTTTCACCCGATGAGGTAAAGGAGGCCATTAACCTCGAATTTCCCGATTCCTCCATTCCTCGCAGAAATACCGGTTATGCCATAGACCTACTGCTGCCAATGATCCCTTTTGAGGAAAATGGACAGCCATTTAACTTCTGTAAACTGATTGCTGGCTCCGAGGGGACCCTCGCTTTTATAACCGAAGCAAAACTAAAGGTCGTTCCGCTGCCTGAACCGCATTCTGGACTGATTTGTGCACATTTTGATACTATTTATGATTCATTGAAAGCTACAAGGTTGGCGCTCCGTTTTGATCCGTCTGCTGTTGAACTGATGGACCATTTTATACTGGAGTGTACAAAAGACAACATACAGCAACGCCCTAATCGTTTTTTTGTGAAAGGCGACCCAAAAGTCATTTTAGTTATTGAACTAAAGCGGGCATCGCAGGCCATACTTGAAAATGATGCCGAAAGATTAATCACGGAGCTTAAATCGGCAGGATACGGATATCACTTCCCCTTTATCACTGGCGCGGATACGGCCAGGGTTTGGAATCTTCGTAAAGCCGGCCTGGGCTTATTGTCAATTATGCGGGGTGACTCCAAACCTGTTCCGGTTGTGGAAGATACCGCAGTGAAAGTGGACGATCTTGCTGAGTATGTAAAGGAATTTGACGAGAAGGTAGCTTCTCATGGGTTGGAATGCGTGCACTATGCACACGCCGGGTCTGGTGAACTTCATATACGCCCGATAATTAATCTGAAAACCGAAGAAGGCAACCGGTTGTTCAGGACTATCGCTAAAGAAATAGCGTTGCTGGTAAAGAAATATAAAGGGTCTCTTAGCGGAGAACACGGAGACGGAAGACTCCGTGGTGAGTTTATTCCATTAATGATTGGAGATGCTAACTTTAAATTACTGAAACAGATAAAAAGCGCCTGGGATCCAGAAAATATTTTTAATCCGGGAAAAATCATAGATACGCCGTCCATGAATTCCAACTTAAGGTATTTCCCAGGGCAGTCCACACCTGAATTTGATACTGCTCTAGATTTTACTTCTACAGATGGCATGTTGCGGGCAGCCGAGCAATGCAATGGATCCGGTGACTGCCGGAAAACGCACCTGATTGGTGGCACCATGTGCCCATCTTTCATGGCAAGCAGAAACGAAAAGGACACTACACGAGCCCGGGCCAATGTGCTCCGTGAAGTATTTACCCGGTCAACCGACGGTGACCCGTTCGCTAGCGATGAAATTTATGAAATTCTTGATTTATGTCTCTCCTGTAAAGGGTGCAAGGCTGAATGTCCGTCAAATGTAGATATGGCCAAAATTAAAGCCGAATATTTGCATCAGCGCTATCTTACGAAGGGCGTTCCGTTACGGTCAAAACTGATTGCAAACATCAATAGGATTAATAGGTTTGCATCGGCGGCACCATCTTTTTACAATTTTATGTTAAAAAGCGCTGTGGGCCATGCAGGTAAACGGCTTCTTGGCATTGCCGAAAAACGAAATTTTCCGGAATTGTGTAGATACACATTCAGAAGCTGGTTTAAAGGTTTTTCTGGCAAGGTCTCCGAACCTAAAGGTAGTGTCGTGCTTTTTGTTGATGAGTTTACAAACTACTACGACGTACAGGTTGGAGAAAAGGCCGTACTGCTTTTACAAAGACTGGGATATGAAGTTCTGATTGTCGACCACGATGAAAGCGGGAGAACCTACATTTCAAAAGGGATGTTAGACCAAGCAAAAAAGCTGGCAGAAAGGAATGTGCGTTCACTGGGGAAAATGGTAACCCGGGATACGCCGCTGATCGGAATAGAACCATCGGCTATTCTTACATTCAGGGATGAATATCCGGACCTTCTCCGGGGCGAAATGAAAGACAAGGCAAAAAAGCTGGCGGAAAACACTTTTATGATTGATGAATTTCTTGCCGGTGAATGGGATAAAGGAAATATTGATGCTTCTTTATTTACCGGTGAAGAAAAGAAGATCAAGCTCCACGGACATTGTTATCAAAAGGCGCTGTCTTCTGTGGTGCACTCAAAAAAGATATTATCCATACCTCGCAATTACTCAGTCCAGATGATACCATCGGGTTGCTGTGGAATGGCCGGATCGTTTGGTTTTGAAAAAGAGCATTATGATATGTCGATGCAGATCGGTGAACTTGTACTTTTTCCGGCCATCCGTAAAACGGATGATGATACATTGATAGCTGCACCTGGCACCAGTTGCCGGCATCAGATCAAAGACGGCACCGGCCGCCATTCCTGCCATCCGGTGGAAATTTTGTACGATGCGTTAGTTACTATTTGAATACCGGTTTTTATTAACATATTAAAAACGATTATTAAAACTTTTACTTTTGAAGTACCTATGTCCCCCTCTCCGAGGGAGCGAAGGCGGAGGGAAATTCAAGAAATGGAAAAAAAATCTTTTAAATAATGAAAATAAAAAGTGAATTGAAACACCTTTATCCCCCTCCCGAGGGGGACATGGAACCCTGGCCAACCGGAGTACTAAATATCCCCCTCTCCGAGGGGGTTAGGGGGAGGAAAAGAAGCAATCAAATAATTAAACAGATTGAGTATGGTAACAAAAAGCAAGAAAGTTTAGCAGGCAGAATAATTTGCGATGAAAAGATTTAAAGAATTTAAAGAAGATGTCTTTGCATCTGTTGCTTTGGTAATAAAAGAAATTGAAAATTGGATTGAAAAAATGAAATGATTTGAAAGCGAATAAAACAAATTTATACGGATACAATAAAAAGCTGAAGGGGATAGCCAGAGCAAACCGGTCTGCCATGACGAAAGCTGAAGTCTGTCTATGGAAGTACGTGTTACGGGCGAGACAAATGAAAGGTTATCAATTCCGGAGGCAAAGACCTGTTTTGGATTACATTGCAGACTTTATGTGCAAGGAACTCATGTTAATAATTGAGGTGGATGGAATAACCCATCATTACCCGGATATGCAAAAGAATGATAGAACAAGACAAAGAAAGCTGGAACAATCCGGATTTACGCTACTGAGATTTGACGATGAGGATATCCTGACTGCCATTAATAGTGTAACTGAAGAAATTGAAAATTGGATTGAAAAAAATGAAGAAACAATGCCTCCCCCTTGATCCCCCTCCCGAGGGGGACATGGAACTCATGACCAATCGGAGCTAAATATCCCCCTCTCCGAGGGGGTTAGGGGGAGGAAAAAATGAAATGATTTGAAAGCGAATAAAACAAATTTATACGGATACAATAAAAAGCTGAAGGGGATAGCCAGAGCAAACCGGTCTGCCATGACGAAAGCTGAAGTCTGTCTATGGAAGTACGTG
>JACZXH010000092.1 GCA_022571715.1 Bacteroidota bacterium
CTATTATACGGTTTTGAGAGGAAATAAAAAGATAGATATTTTCGCTCCTGCCAACTTAATCGAACTGCTTTCTGATAGAAAGGCACAACTTAATTTCATTGAACCACGCTCTCAGTTTGAGGTAGGCACCATATCGCCCGGCAGTGAAGCCGAACGGATTGGACTGATGAAAGGAGATCGGATTATCGCAATAGGGGATACGCCAGTAGAGTATTTCTCTGATTTCAATAGAGAGAAAATGAATTATGCTGGCAGAGATATTCAGTTTACGGTTAAACGAGGAAATCAGATACTGCAAATGGAGGCACACCTTGATTCCACGGCGCTAATAGGCTTTAAACCAGAATGGTTAATAATTGCTTCCCATAAGGAATACAGTCTGGCAGAGGCAATCCCGACAGGCACCCAACGGGCGTTTACGGCTGTTTGGGTAAATGCCCGGGCATTGGGTAAGATTTTCAGGGGGGAGATCAATCCATCGAAGACGGTTATGGGACCGATACGGATTGCTGAAATATTTGGTGGTACATGGGACTGGGCAAGGTTCTGGCATATTACAGGACTGCTTTCGATGGTGCTAGCATTCATGAACTTTCTGCCGATCCCGGCATTGGACGGCGGCCATGTGATGTTTCTGACATTCGAAATTATTTCGGGACGAAGGCCTTCAGATAAATTTCTGGAAGTGGCGCAAAAAGCAGGCATGATATTGCTGCTGTTGCTCATGGCATACGTAATTTTCAACGATATCTTCCGGCTTGAATTTATCCAAAATTTGATCGGTGGGTAGTAGAACTGACTCTCTGAAAGTTATCTTATCAGTAATAAAGGAGACTCCCTATTGGCTAACCAGTAATCCGGATTCTATTATGTGAGTAAGGATCTTTTTGCAATAAATTTATTGGTCAATATTTTCCTGGTACAGCTCAAACTCCACACGGCGGTTTAATTGCTTATCCGTTTCGGATATTTCTTTTATGATCGGCTTTGAGCTTCCGTAGCCAATGGCCTCGATCCTGACAGGTTCGACCATGCCAAAATACACAATATACTCTTTGATGGCGTCGGCGCGTTCCTGCGACAGCCGGAGATTAAATTCTTCGCGGCCGTCTGCATCAGTATGTCCGGAGATCCGTAGTTGGAAATCCGGATGGTCTATTAGAAAATCGGCAATTTTATCCAAGTCAGGGTACATAACGGAAATCAGATTTGATTCTCCGTTTCCAAATACGATAGACTGAAATTTGATTTTGGTACGTATCGGTTCAACCTGCTTTACATACGATGAATCGCTTTCAAGTTTGAAAAGTTCTTCAATTCTGAAAAACTTATCACCCTGAATAACGATCAGATAATTGGCGTTGTTTATTAGGCTGAATTCAAATGTACCGTCGGGCCTGAGAAACTGGGGGGCTACTTCGATTCCATTTTCAAGATCAATAATAGATACAATACCATAATAGGGGAGGCCGGTTTCTTCATTAGTTAGCTTGCCTGTCAGTTTTATGGTGGCAAGGGGTTGAGCTTCCATGGGCAAAGGAAAGGAATACAGGTCAAGGTTTCTGATGTTATTTTCAGTGGAACGGGCATAATACAGGTTCTGTGATTTTTTATCAATAGTAAAATAAAACTCACTTCCCGGCCCGTTTACAAGTGGTCCGATGTTTTGTGGTTCATCCCACAAATGATTGCTGACTACGTATGATTTGTAGATATCGTACCCTCCGAATTTCAGATTCTGGCCATTAGAACTAAAGTAGAGTACATTGAAAAGGTGATGATAGAACGGGCTAACCTCGCTTCCACGTGTGTTAATGACCGGTCCGAGGTTTTGTGCTTCGCTCCAATCACCTTTCTGATTTTTGTAGATAAAATAGATGTCTGAAAGGCCAAAGCCGCCTAACCGGTCCGAAGCAAAATAAAGCGTATCCTCTGACAGTGATAGTGAAGGATGCGAATCCCATGCGTTACTGTTTACCTGCGACCCCAGGTTTCTGATATTACCCCAGGTACTGTCAGCCTGCATCTCGGCAACAAACAGATCGCAATCGCCATAGGTATCGGGTGCATCGCACCTAGCAAAATACAGGCTTTTCCCATCTTTGCTCAAACTGGCCGATCCTTCGTTGTACTTGGTGTTGATTTCTTCAAATGGTTCCGCCTGCTCCCAGTAGTCATCAAGTTTTTTCGAATAATATAGATCCTCATTTGACCTGCTGTCAAGACCGGTTAGAAAAGTTCTTTTCGAAGTAAAAACCAGAAGTCCATCATCATTGCTCAGTGTAGGACCATAATCAGCATATTTTGAATTCACAAGTGTACCCATATTCAGGAGCACACCTCGTGGCGGACGCAATGTATCCACTTCGCGCCGGTAGTCGACGAGCTCGTAATAATACTCCACCGGTACATAATAGATTCGTTCGTTTTTGGTGAGTGAGTCATAATAAAGTTCGACAGTATTGATATTGATGTCATCACGGTTATGCTTTAATACGAGGCGGTAAAGTTGTTTAGCTTCATCAAAATTGCCATATAATTCGGTGAGTTTGGCAAGGCGCCAAATAAGGTACGTGTCAGTATAAAAATTGACAACACCAAATTTCGAAACATAATCAAACAATACACGATACAGTTCTTCCCATCTTTTTTGTTTATCCAAAGATTGAATGTTCTTAAGCATCTTATCGTTACGGTAAAAGGGTGTTATGTTGACATTTGGAAACCTGAATAATTCAGAATTGTATGATGAAGCCAAAGAAGTGTCCTGTAACATAATTTCCCGCTTCTTAACGTCCTGTCCGGACAAATTTCCTGCAAAAACTGAATATATCAATAATATTGTTATGACTTTACGCATAAATTGACGCTCTGAAAGAGTAAAATTCGTAAAACCCTGCCAAAAAATTACTATTTATTTGTTTGGCATACGTATTGATTAAGTATTAATATAAAAAAAGTGCTGCATTGCAGGATGAAACTGTGTCATAATGGCATAGTTTAATTGATAAATCTATGAGTAAACATAAAAATCCCTTTTTCGGTAATTTGCTTCTTTCAGAACTCAATCATGAAGATAGCGATGAGTTTATTGAATTGATAGCTGAGGACGAAAATGAAAAAATTAGCAACGAATTTATACCCGGAGATATTTCGATACTACCTTTAAAAAATGCCGTTTTGTACCCAGGAGTAGTCATACCTGTAACAGTAGGACGTAGAAAATCAATTAAACTGGTTAAAAAGGCTTATCAGGGTAACCGTGTGATCGGTGTAATTGCCCAGAAGAATCTGGAAATCGAAGATCCGGAAGGGAAAGACCTTTTTTCCATTGGGACGATAGCCAAAATCGTGAAGATGATAGTACTACCTGATGGGAATACAACGATCATCATTCAGGGCAAGTACCGGTTTAAGGTGAAGAAATTTGTTCAGACCGATCCAATATTAGTTGCGGAGTTGAATTTACTGAAAGAGAATTTTCCTTCGGTAAAGAAAAAGGAGACAAAAGCCCTTATTCAATCACTGAAAGATGCAGCTTCCAAAATACTCAGACTTAGTCCGGAAATACCCCGGGAAGCTCAACTTGCACTTGACAACATTCATAGTCCAGGTTTTTTAACACATTTTCTTGCCTCGAACCTGAATGTAGAAGTAGTAGAAAAACAACGGCTGCTTGAAATTGAAGACGGCTATAAGCGGGCTTCGGTGTTGCTGGAGTATATGTTGAAAGAAGTACAGATACTGGAATTGAAATTTGAGATCCAGCAAAAGGCGCATTTCGATATAGATCAGCAACAACGGGATTATTTTTTGAGGCAGCAAATGAAAGTGCTTCAGGATGAGCTGGGACAGGAAGGGCCGGATCAGGAAATAGAAGAACTAAAGAAAAAGGGCCTTGAGAAGAAATGGCCAGAACATGTTGCCACGCATTTCAACAAGGAACTGGAAAAAATAATGCGTATGAATCCGGCTGCAGCAGAATTTCCGGTAACCATGAATTACGTCGAACTGCTTATCGATTTGCCATGGAATCAATTTACCGAAGATAACTTTGATTTGAGGCGAGCAAAGAAAATTCTGGACAAAGCGCACTATGGCCTGGATAAAGTTAAAGACAGGATCATTGAATATCTGGCCGTGTTGAAACTTAAGAAGGACATGAAAGGTCCAATCTTGTGTTTTTATGGCCCTCCAGGGGTTGGAAAAACTTCATTGGGAAAATCAATTGCAGCCGCGCTCGACAGGAAGTACGTACGGATGTCATTGGGAGGCGTACACGATGAAGCTGAAATTCGCGGCCACAGAAAAACATATGTGGGTGCACTTCCGGGTAAGATCATTCAGAATATTAAGAAAAGTAAGACATCCAATCCGGTTTTTATACTGGACGAAATAGACAAAGTAAGGTCTGATTTCAGAGGAGACCCGTCATCGGCATTACTTGAAGTGCTGGATCCGGAACAGAACAGTACATTTACCGATAACTATGTGGAGGTAGAGTATGACTTGTCGAAAGTGCTTTTTATTGCTACAGCCAATTCCCTTGACACCGTCCATCCTGCCCTTCGGGACCGTATGGAAGTGATCGAGATAAACGGCTATACACTCGAAGAAAAAGTGGAAATTGCAAAACGACACCTTATTCCAAAACAACAAAAAGAACACGGCCTGAAAAGCAATGATATTCGTTTTCTAAAAAGTGGTTTGAGTAAAATTATTGAGGGATATACCCGTGAATCAGGCGTAAGAAACCTGGAACGCAATATTGGATCTGTAGTTCGAAATACTGCCAAATCCATTGCGCTCGAAGAAAAATACGAAAGAAAAATTTCAGCTGAAGTGGTTTTGAAAATACTCGGACCGGAAATATATGATAAAGACGATTATCAGGACAATAAAACTGCAGGTGTGGTTACCGGCCTGGCATGGACGCAAGCAGGAGGCGAAATCCTGTTTATCGAGTCGAGTTTGAGCCGGGGAAAGGGCAGACTTACATTATCAGGCCAGTTGGGAGATGTAATGAAAGAATCGGCTATGACAGCTCTTTCTTATCTTAAATCTAAAGCGGACAGACTTGCAATAGATTACCTGGCATTTGAACAGTATGACTTGCATATACATGTACCTGCCGGTGCGGTACCCAAAGATGGCCCCTCAGCAGGTATTACCATGCTGATATCACTTGCATCTGTATTTACTCAACGAAAAGTGAAAAACAGACTTGCAATGACGGGCGAAATCACATTACGAGGAAAGGTGCTCCCTGTTGGCGGTATTCGAGAAAAATTACTTGCTGCACGTAGAGCAGGAATACGGGAAATAATTCTTTCGGAAAAAAACAAACGGGGTGTAGCGGAGATTGATGAAGTGTATCTGAAAAATCTTCAGATTCATTATGTCAGTTCAGTCGATGAGGTATTGGCGATTGCACTGTTAGATGAAAAAGTAAATAATCCACTGATATTTTCGTTTTCTAAAGAGGAGAAAACCAACAACGTGCTGGCTAAATAAGCTGCCGGGAAAACAAGAAGAATGCGAAATACGATTCTTACACTGATTTTGTTAACTGCAATGAAATATATGGCCTACGCACAGATGGATGGTTCAGGATCATTCCTGTTTCTGGATGTACCAGTATCAGCAATGCTTACAGGCCTCGGAGGTATCAATGTCAGCCGTGCCGATGCAGATGTAAACCTTCTGACAAGCAATCCGGCATTGGTTTCAGGTGAACTGGATGGGTATTTGTCGCTGAATTATGTTATTTACCCTGGTGATATCAAATTAAGCAATGTATCATACAGTCAGTTCGTCTCAAATACAGGCAGCTGGTCTGCTAATCTTGTGTATTTCGACTATGGTGAAATAAACAGTTTTGATGATACAGGTGCATCATTGGGTACGTTCAATGCTAGCGAATACGCCGTAACCATAAGTAAATCACACATGGAAGGAAACTATCGTTTAGCTGTTAATGCTAAGTATGCTGCTTCTACGATTGCCGGATACACAGCATCTTCAATATTATTCGACATTGGCGGGGTATTTATTCACCCCGAAAAAGATTTTAATGCCGGATTGGTAATAAAAAATGCAGGTTTTGTTTTAAAAAATTTTACCGAAACGAGCAATATTACCCTTCCTTTTAATGTGCAGATGGGAATGAGTTTTAAGCCTGTACATATGCCGGTAAGATTTTCACTCAGCATTTATGATATAACAGACTGGTCAAAAGCTAACGAACAGGCTTCGCTGGTGGATTATAAGCACCCCACAACGATTGATCGTTTTTTCAGACACAGTATTTTTGGAATGGAAGTGCTTGCCGGTAGGCATCTGCGATTATTAGCCGGGTATGATCATAAAAAAAGGAGAGAGCTTAAACTTGTAAACGCAAGCGACGGTACAGGATTTTCATATGGCCTGATGATTTCGGTGAAATCATTTGAATTCGGATTCAGCAGGGCCACTTATCATGTAGCAGGCGCTTCAAACACATTTACTTTAACGTCAGATTTAAAAAGTCTGATTATGAAAAAGAGAACTATAGAATAAAAATAAATCAAATGGAAAATAACCTTACTCCCAGACAAATTGTTGAAGAGCTGGATAAATATATCATCGGCCAGGACGACGCGAAAAAGAATGTGGCGATTGCCTTGAGGAACCGCTGGAGGCGGATGAATGCCGATGAAGATATCCGGTCAGAAATTATTCCTAATAATATCCTGATGATTGGGACCACTGGTGTTGGTAAAACAGAGATTGCGAGACGTTTGGCAAAAATTGCACAAGCACCATTTGTAAAAGTAGAGGCATCAAAATTTACGGAAGTGGGATATGTAGGCAGGGATGTGGAAGGCATGATCCGGGATTTGGTAGAACAATCCGTTTCACTCGTAAAAGCGAGCAAAAAAGAAGCCGTGAAAGAGAAGGCAGAGCAAGTGGTTGAAGAATTAATATTGGACGCGTTGATTCCTCCGCTCATACCAAAACAGGCCAATCAGCCTCTTACTGTACCGGGAATAAAGCCTCACGTGGAAAAACTGGAGGAAATTCCTGTAAACGACTATGAACTGAATGAAAAAACCAGGGAAAAATTCAGGATAAAAATCAAAAATAAGGAACTGGATAAGCGTAAAATTGAGATCAGCGTGAAGCAGCCGTCTTCTGCAGGCATCGGAATGATCGGCGGAGGAATGATGGACGAATCATCGATGATCAATCTTCAGGAAATGCTGAACGGGATGCTGCCCAAAAAGACAAAAAAACGAAAAGTTACCATTGAAGAAGCTAGGAAGATTCTTCTGGAAGAAGAAATAGCCAAGCTTATCGATATGGATGAAGTAAAGGAAGAAGCCATTCAGCTTGCACAGGATACCGGAATTGTGTTTATTGACGAAATTGATAAAGTAGCCGGGACTTCTGCGAGGTCTGGTGGATCGGATGTAAGCCGTGAAGGTGTGCAGCGTGACCTTTTACCAATTGTAGAGGGATCAGCTGTAAATACAAAATATGGGATTGTGATGACGGACCATATACTTTTTATTGCTGCTGGCGCCTTTCATGTAGCTAAACCTTCAGACCTGATACCTGAACTCCAGGGAAGGTTTCCGATACGGGTCGAACTCAACAACCTGACAAAAGATGATTTTTACCAGATTCTGAAAGAGCCAAAAAATGCACTTACAAAGCAGTATAAAGCACTGTTTTTATCGGAAGGTGTGGAACTTTCTTTTCAGGATGATTCATTAATCATAATTGCTGAAATGGCATTTATGATTAATGAAGAGCTTGAGAATATCGGTGCCAGAAGGCTGCAAACTGTAATGAGCCATCTATTAAACGAATTTCTCTTTGATGTTCCTGATAAGATTGGCCCTAACGCCAAAATAGTTGTGACAAAAGAGATGGTAAATGAAAAGCTTGCTGAACTTGTAAAAAACAAAGAGCTGAGTCAGTATATATTGTAAATCTCAATTAAAATTCAATTCTATTCCAGAAATGGAGTTTTTATTATAGAGTTTTATTTCAGTAATGATATAAAGAATTTCAGCAACGATATAAGGATTGACATATCCTGAATCTGTTAAAATTGATTCATTAAAATGAAAGAGGAACTGAATTGAAACTGCTTTTCTTTTTCGTGCAGTCAGGGGCAAAAATGATTAGGCATGGGCAGGATGTATCTTGCTTGACACGTCACCAAATTGAACCAAATAAATAAGTTTTCACCCACTAATAATTAGATGGTAATTCAATAAGTGAATAATTTTTGTCGACTAACAGGATGAAGTATTTAATTTATTCCACCACAAATTTAAATCCAACCCCATGGTGATTTTGTATTTTAATGCCATCGGCATTTTCCAGGTATTTTCGTAATCGAGAAATAAATACATCCAGGCTACGACCCATAAAATAGTCATCATCGCCCCAAAGTAAATTGAGAATTTCTTCTCGTTTAATGAGGTTGTTTTTTCTTGTGATGAATAGTTGGAGAAGCGCTGCTTCTTTTTGAGTGAGTGCTATTTCTTCTGAATCAATAGTTAACCGTAAGTTGGTGTAATGAAAAAACAAATTATTCTTTCTAAAGGAATTTTCAGCCTCCTCATGCTTCTTAACCGAGCGTTTGAGAAAGACCTCTATTCTGCACAGCAACTCTTGAAAACTAAAAGGCTTGGTAATATAGTCGTCACCACCTCGCCTGAATCCTTCTAATTTATCAGCTTCCAAAGATTTGGCCGTGAGAAACAAGATAGGGATGTTATTATCTTTTTGGCGAATATGTTCCGCGCATTCAAACCCATCGATTTTTGGCAACATCACATCAAGTAAGCATAAATGATGTTTATCTGGATTAAATAGCTGTAATCCCTCTAGTCCATTGGCTGCATAAGTAACAGCATAACCGGATTTTTTTAAGATTATCCCTAATCACAAAGGCAAGACTTTGATCGTCTTCCACAAGTAAGATATTAGCCTTATTCTCCATTTTTCAATTTAAATATGAATGCGCTACCGTTTCCGGGTGTACTTCCACATTTATGCTCCCTCCCATTTCACGAATTATAAGCTTCACATAACTTAACCCAATCCCAAAGCCTTTTACATCGTGTCGGATGCCAGTGGTTACACGATAGAATTTATCAAACACGTGTTTTACCTCTTCTAAAGTCATGCCTATACCTTTATCTATAATAGATACCACAATGTGATTCTTTTCATTTTTAGAATGAATCATAATCTCAGGTCCATCCGGACTATATTTAATGGCATTGTCGAGTAAGTTATAAATAACATTGGTCAGGTGGAGTTTGTCTGCATTTACGCTGTCATTAGATGCCAGCAAATCAAGAGTTAAATTACTTGTATTCAAGGTAGTATTAAACTGTCCAACCGACTCTTTTATTAATTTATGAACGTTAACAATTGATTTCTCTAGTTGCAGGGTATCATTTTCAAGTGATGCCAATTGTAGTACTCGTTCTACATGCACTTGTAGTCGTTTATTTTCCTTATTAATGATAGTGGCATAATTGAGTAAACGTTCAGGTTCACGTAATATTTAAGGTTGTTGAAGCACTTTGGAAGCTACTTCGATTGTAGAGATGGGGGTTTTAAATTCGTGTGTCATATTGCTGATAAAATCTTTCTGAATTTCAGATAATCGCTTTTGTTTCAGGATAACGAACAAAGTATATCCAAAAAATAAAATGACAACCAGCATTACCAGAGTCGTAAATATCCAAATCTCCATTCGGTTGAGCAAGTATAACTCCTTATTGGGGAAGTACACTCCAAAATAATAATTTGATTTATCCCAAACAGGCAAACGATTCATTCGTTCCAACATTGGGACAGTACCTGATTTAACGTATTCATCAAATACCATACACTTTGTATCACAATCATAAATGCCATATTCAAAATCGGTATTAAGATCTCTTTTTGCAAAGGTCTTTTTCAATAGGTTGTCTAACAAATTAGCATCAATAGGGCTATTTACCATTACCACATAATAGTTACCTGCCAATTGACGAATAGGGTTGGTCTCAGGATGAATTACTTTGTTGTAAGCATAGAACTCATTTGCTACCTGATTGAGAGCTGCATTTACCTCACGGTGAAAATGGTCTTGCTCCTGATTGAATGCTGCACGCACCCAATAAATTTGCGCTGCACAAATTCCTGCCAGTGAAAGAGTGGCCAGTACCAATACAAAACGTATGTTTTGGCTTCTCATAACCCTAAAACTACAGTAAATTTTGAGATGATACACCTCGTTAACAACTCATTAACAATTATTATGAATTTATTAACAAAGGGTTCTGTATATATTTTTCACCTTTGAAAAACTCCTAAGGGAGCATGTTTCACTTAAATCTTTTTATTATGAAAAAACAAATGATGTTATTCGCTACAGTTACTACATTTTCAGTAGTATTTGCCATCAGCTTAGTAATGGGTAGGTTCTATTCCCCTGAAGGCCCATTATTTTTATGGGAGTCCACCACGCATGATTTTGGTGTGATTGAAAAAGGAAATCCAGCCGAGCACCAGTTTTATTTTACCAATGACGGGGATGTACCATTGATTATTTCAGGAGCTAAGGCATCTTGTGGATGCACGGTAGCCAATTATAGCAAAGTGCCTATTGCTCCAGGTAAACAGGGATTTGTAACGGTCAGGTACGATGCAGCTAAAGTAGGTGTATTTATAAAAACCATAACTATCTCAGCCAATACCGGAAAAAAAAGTATAATGCTTACTCTAAAGGGAGAAGTAAAATCTGCTGAATAGCTGTTTTTACTCATTACTTAAAAACATTTGCCAGAAATTAAAAATTTTCTCGTACCATAGTACATTATAATAAGGTGCCGGATTTGGTCCGGCATCTTTAAAATTGAGTTTAGGAGTATCAACAAAAATTGTTTTGGTGTTAGTTGGTAGTTAATATACTCTTATGATATTGGATTGATTTTGAAAGCGCTAGAAGTTGATAATCATCTGTAGATTCAACAAACAGGATCGATTGATTGGGATCAATATTTTCGTATGTCTGTACGATACCACTTGGCCATTTAACCTCTATGCAGTCAATTTTAGTTGCCTGGCCAAGTCCGAAATACAGCTCTTTTGCATTGGTTGAAAAATAACCTGCTCCTGAAACCAGTTCGCTTACAAGTACATTATCCCCGGCGACAATTCGCACTTTTGTACCAAAACCATCTCTGTTACTTTTTACCCCCTGTAAGCGGATTTTTAGCCAGTTATTCATGTTTTCACTAATGTTTTTTAATAAAACGCCTTTCCGGTCTTCCTTCGAATCATAGCTTTTCTCCCCATTATTCACAACGTAAATGTCCACCAGGCCATCATTGTCGTAGTCAGCAAAAATAGCACTACGGTTAATTCTTTTGCCTGCATCATTTATACCGGAGGATAAAGAAATATCTGTGAATATTCCGGTTCCGTCATTTTCAAATAGTAAGTTTTCATCCCGGTTGTCCCCATTTACTGCATTCAGATGCCCATTGGCAATAAACAGATCCAGGTCACTGTCATTGTCAAAGTCGAAAAAACCTGATCCCCAACCTACTTTATCCCATGTATGCTGCATCAATACCGGCGAGCTGAAATCACCGTTATAAATTACATTTTTCAATATGCCATCATTGGAGCTCTCATTATCAACAAGTTTGAGTAACAGGTCCGCTTCACCTGCATAATTGGAAATGTAAAGGTCATTTTTGCCATCTTTATTATAATCGCCGTAAGCAATGCCCATTGACCCGTCTGTGCTGCTGATACCACTGGGGCCTGAAAACTCTTTGAACGTCCAGTCTCCCCTATTGAGGTAAAGCGAATTTGGGTCCGTATCGTTTGCTACAAGAATATCCGGCCAGCCATCGTCATTGAAGTCAGCAATGAGAACCTGCATTGACTTACGAAAAGCGTCGCCTACATTAGCCTGTTTGGTGACATCGGTAAATGAGCCATCACCGTTATTACGGTATAATCTGTTAGGGAAACCATCAAAATCCATGGGAAACCGGAGATCTGTACTATCAGGCCGTTTTGATAAATCAACATAGCCACACACGTAAAGGTCGAGTAATCCGTCTTTGTCAAAGTCACCCCAGGCAGATCCTCCGTACCACCTGTCAGGTACATTATCAAAAGCAGTTTGGGTAACGTCGGTAAATGTCCGGTCACCATTGTTTTTGTAAAGCACGAAATTGCCATAATTGGTTATGAATAAATCGGGATAGCCATCGTTGTTGTAATCAGCAGCAGAAACTCCCATTCCTTCACCCGTGTCGAGTACGCCACTTATGGCCAGTTGAACAGTAAATGTACCGTCCCCGTTATTTTCATACAAGGCATTGGTTACGTTTGGTCCACCAGCGCCGTTTACCAGATAGAGGTCCCAGTCGCTGTCATTATCATAGTCAAACCAGGCTGCGCCCGAACCATTCATACGGATCAGATGACGTTCGGCAAATTCAAAAGGTTCGTCAAACAGGCCGACAAGTATTTCTTCATTGGTAGCGATCCCCTGCGCTTCCGGGCCTATCTCACACCACCTGTGTCTTTCGCCATAATGTTCAAAATCGATTCCTGCCTTATCCAGGACATCTGTAAATCGGATAGTGGTTGATGAAGCCGAAGCATCTCGTGGGTTTGATTC
>JACZXH010000023.1 GCA_022571715.1 Bacteroidota bacterium
CTACCTTAACACACCCTGTAAATTTAACCTGAGTAAAGGCGGTGAGAAATCTTTACCGAATTGAGGTCAGATGGCTTTTCATTATCCACCGGCAAAGATCCCTCATCCAGTTAAGCTGGATTCGGGATGACAGTAGTGTGGGAGTAACAGACGGCTGGATTCGATCTGTTAAGTGTAAACTTCATTCCACACACGCACTGTCATTTCGAATCGCCACCTCATTTCCAATCATTTCGATCTACCGTAACACACCCTGTAATTTTAAACTGAGTACAGGCGGTGAGAAATCTTTATCATTGTGAAGATCAACTTCAGATTATTTGGTACCTGTGCTCCCTCTGAAAATGGATTAAAAACAATGAATAGTGATTTTATGATGCAACTTTCATTATTTTACAAATTCAACCTGTAACCTGCAAACAGCCCATACTATGCAATCTTTTAAAATTGCGCTACTGGCGATAACCTTTGTTATGTTTTATCAATGCGAATCCGTAAAAAATGAAGACACGGTCGATGCAAATGCAAAAGCAGGGAAAAAACGTCCTCTTTCCATTGAAAACGGAAAATTCTTTACTGTAAACGGCGAAAAGTATATGTATGGAGGAGAAGACTCTACGTGGCATTTCAATGTTACCAACAGTCTCCTAAAAGAAGAACAGTTTCATTACGGTATAGGACGCGAGAAATTTGATGCATTAATTGCTCCCGAATTTATAAGCCGGAAAGAGGCCGACAACATTTTTCCTGATTCGGAACGTTTCCTTTCATTGAAAATAGGAGATGACATACGGGCCTACAGCATCAAATTACTCACACATCATGAAGTTGTAAATGATGTAGTAGACGGTAAGCCGGTAATGGTGGCGTATTGTGTACTGGCCGATCTGGGAGGTATTTATGACCGGAATATGGGCGGTGAAGTATTTACTTTTGCGTTGAGCGGATATACATACTATGATCCGGAGGTGTGGGATGGCCTCGATGGCTTTGTATTCTGGGATCGTGAAACTGAAAGCACCTGGTGGCCGCTGATCGGAAAAGGTGCTTCTGGCCCGATGCGTGATGTGCCATTGCAGGTATACGACAAACAATACTGGAAACAGACCACTTGGGGTGAGATTAAAAAAAAATATCCCGGACAGGAAATAAAGGTACTTAAACCCGGACAGGAAATGGATCCGCCAGAAGAGTGGAACAAATTTGATGAAGCCACTATACAGAAAGTGATCAACAACCTGGTAGAAGTGAATTCGGTAGCTCCAAAATGGGGTGACCAAAATTAACCGGAAGCTTTGTGCATAATAAAGTTCGGGTTCATTAAGTCAATAAAAACAGTTGTTACATGTTGAACCAAACCACACAGCTCATTTCTGTTACATTTAAGGAATTTTACCGCAATCCGGGCATTATCTTCTGGTCTTTACTTTTCCCGGTGTTGATGGCCTGGGGGCTGGGGATTGCCTTTACCAAACAGGATGAATTGATCAGGAATGTTGCCTGGGTAAGAAATACGACTATGGAGGGGATCGTTGCACCGTGGGCAGATACGTCAAACCGGTTGATCGCAGGAAGCGATAGAACCGGCAAAGTCACCTATCAGCTTATTGAAACCAGTTGGGAAAATGCGCTTTCCATGCTAAAGAAAGGTAAAGTTTCATTGATCATCGACGAATCAGAAAACAAGCCTGCGTACCGGTTCGATCCGGCGAATGCAGAAGCTCAGTTGGCTTATTTACATATTTCTGCCATGCTGGCGGGCAACATGATTATGCGCGAAGAGAAGACAGCCCGTGTTAAACCCTTTACCCGAAAAGGTACACGTTATGTAGATTTTCTTGTTCCCGGCCTGCTTGCTATGAACATTATGATGTCATGCATGTGGGGTATCAGTTATTCCCTGATAGACAAGCGTATCAAGAAGTTACTTCGAAGGATGATTGCAACTCCGATGAAAAAGTCGTCGTTTATGCTGGCACAGTTTCTCGCCAGACTGGTGCTGAGCGGCCTCGATGTTTTTATTATTTTGTTCTTCACCTACCTGTATTTTGATATTTCGATGCAGGGAAGTATTACAGCATTTGCGCTTTTATATTTGGCAGGTAATATTGCTTTCACCGGTATTGCTATACTGATTTCTTCACGAACGGACAATGCACAGGTTGGTAACGGATTGATAAATGCAGTGGTCATGCCCATGATGATCCTTTCTGGAATATTTTTCAGCTATCACAATTTTCCGGACTGGGCTATCGCATTTATTCAATGGATGCCTCTGACGATGCTTGCCGATGGCATTCGAAGTATATTTAATGAAGGTGCAATAATTATTGATGTGATTCCTACTTTTTTAATGCTTTGCATCGTTGGAGCAGGATCTTTTACGTTTGGTATGAAAATTTACAAATGGTATTGATCCATAAATCAAGACTTTTTGAGCTTCATTTTGACAACGGAGGCCTTGCAGGAGATGTCCAGTAATGGGGACATTTTAGCAATCCTGATCTTAACTTTTAAAACCTGAGGCATTTCATGTATGATCCGGGTAAGTATCCGGCTTGCGACATGTTCCAAAAGGTTTGAAGGAATTTGCATCTCTTCGTTGATGATATCGGCAAGCATTTCATAGTTTATGGCTTTATGAACCTCGTCCGATTCGGCCGCGGGCTGAAGGTCTCCCTTAACTTTAAGATCAACGCTGAATATACTCCCGTTTTTTCTTTCGTTTTCATGTACCCCATGATATGCGTTTATGGTAATGCCCTCCAGCTTTATCCAGCCTTTTAATTGCCTCATGCTATTCGTTCCTATTCGATTTCATCAAAAAAAGAGTCGCTCTTTTTAACGTTTTCTCTCTCTTTTGTAGTTTCTTCAGGAGACTTAACGGACGAAGGCTTTTTACGGTGTGTCGGGGATTCAGGTATATTATGCGGGCTCATAAACTGATTTATCCGATTTAATTGTTCATCCAGATTTATTGAAGTTATCTGACTGTCCAGCTTTTTTATTCGATCGAGGCTATCTTCAGACAGGTGTTTGATTTCGGCGAGCAATGTGTCTTTATGATTTTCAAGATCGCGGTAAATCGTATAAAGATCATGGATATGTCGTTCCATATCATCAATCACCTTTCGTGAGCCTGCTTCTGCTTCTTCAAGCATATTTTTTGCTTTCATTTTCGACTCGTTCAGAATGGCATCCGCGTTCATCTGGGTTTCACGCATGTGCAGTTCGGCGGTTTTATTTGCCTGCTCGATCATGTTGGCGCCCGTATCTTCAGCAGTTTTCAGTGTTTTGAAGAGGGAACTTTCTACTTCGCGTAATTTTTGCACCTCTCTTTCAGCCGTTTCAAGTTTGATTTTCAACTCTTTGGTTATATCAATCATACGTTCCCATTCCTGCGATAAGGTGAGCAGAAAGGCGTTTACCTCATCCTTATCGTACCCTCGCAATTTTTTTTCGAAAGTCTTCTGACGTATTTCTAACGGGGTAATTTTCATTATCTTTTTCTTTTATGATATGGATTAAAAATAAATTACAGTTTACTAAAAATAACGTATTCTTTTCAGTATAATAGCTGTGTTCCAGACATTTTTTCTCAGCCACAATTTACAAAATGTTTATCATCGGCACTAAACCCTTCAAGGTTGATTTTCCTATATTCTGTAGGCGTATAATTTTCTTAATTCGTTCATTTCGCTGTGGATGGGAGAAGGTGGTCGTAATGCAGATGGGAATCCACCTTTTCTTCCTTCGGCGTTACAATACTCCTCGGTTGATTCTTCCATGCAGATTACCGGAATAAAGGAAAAGATATAAAATTTATCCGCTTTTCATTAACGAATTTTAATTTAGCAGTTATATATGCCACTGGAATCAATTACAAAGATAAATGATGCATCTTCCTGGGTACTTTGGAAGATAGAGGAAGAAATAGGTAATTTTTTTATTGTTCTTGATTTGAAAAAAGAAGATATGGGTTCTTACGACAGCATATCAAATCATTATAAAAAACTGGAATGGCTTGCATCACGTGTGGCCGCGAAGTACCTGCTTGAACAAGCAGGCGTTGACTATCAGGGTATTTCAAAGGACGAATATGGAAAACCACACCTGGTCAATCTGAAAGGATTCATTTCAGTGTCACATTCATATCCGTATGTTGCAGTGATATATCATCAGCAGCAGGATGTAGGCATTGATCTGGAGAAACCCAGGGAAAGAATATTGAAAATATCAAAAAAATTCCTGAATGAAAATGAACAGGCGTACACTATGGAAGATACTCGAAAAATTACACTTTTGTGGAGCGCGAAAGAAACATTGTATAAATTACATGGCAGGAAATTTGTGATATTTAAGGAGAATCTTGAAGTTGAGGCTTTTGACCTTAATTCAGAGGGAATTTTAACCGGCATTATTAAATTAAACGGAAAGGAATCTTTTTATAAAATAAAATATGAAAATCATAATGATTACCTTGTTTGCTATACAGTCAGATAAAGTTATCCGGTTGGTTCTGGTAGTGGCTATGCATTTGGTATGGATTAGACCGTTGCAGGCCCAAAAAGTGGTATCAAATATTACACTCACAGATGTGGCCGTTAAAAGAGGCGTTAGCTTTTCAGATTTTCAGGGTAAAAAAGCAATTGTACCCGTTTTCTTTTGCAACGGGTGTCCCTATTCCACGATCTATATTGACCGGCTTAAAAATATGGCAGACTCATACGAAGATGTCCAGTTTTTACTTATCAATGCTTCCCCATACCTGTTCAATCCAGAAGAGTCGATTGAGAATATGGCTAAATTTACCCTGGATCATCAACTCAACATGCCTTATCTCGAAGACAAACAACAGATTGCACTTAAATTATTAAATGCGTTGAAGTGCCCTGAGGCATTTATACTTGTACCGGATGGATCAATATACAAGGTGGTTTATCATGGGGCAATTGATGATAACCCACAGGTTGTCAATGATGTAAAGGAGTATTATCTGAAAGCCGCACTAGACCAGGTACTATCGGACAATGTCCCTGCTGAGGCATATGTCCGGCCAGCAGGGTGCGTTATTAAAAAGAAGTAAAACCCTCCTCCCGATTTTGCTCAGTAGTCAATTTCATTGCCTTCAGTAATGGATTTCAGGAGGACTTTTACTTCTTCAGATTTGTAATGATCGCCTACATTATCAAAAGCAGCCATCAGATTGCGCATCAACCGTCGGATAATATCTTTGTAGGTGCAGGGTTCATAAAAAATATCCATTGGGGTGAGATTGAGGTGCCCAATGTAGTTGCTGATGTCTTCCCTGGTGAAAATTATACCTCTATTGAATGCATTTACGTAGAATTGCTGATCTTTAGTCTTATAAGTAAGGATGAACAAATTAGGCAGATTTACACCATAAACCGGCATTTTTAATTTCTGAGCCACCATCAGATAAATGGCACAAAGTGTAAGCGGATTACCTTTCCGGGTTTCCAGGACAATATTGATCATCGAATTTCCAGGGGCATGGAAATTCTTGGAATTTGGCATAAACTTAAGTTTATCAAACAACACACTGTTTAGGATTTTCACCTTTTCAAATGGGTTTGCATCCGTTTTATATTCCAGCCAGGCTTCATAGTAGATTTGCTCGAGTTCACCCCTGATCTTATCAAATTCGAGATCAGGATACAAATAAGTGGCTACCAGCCATATACCTTCCAGCAAATCCTGCTTTTTACTGTCTTTCCATGCAATAAGCCGTTGTTGTAAGTATAAAAACTGAAGGGAGTGAATGATGTCCTCAAGTTTTTTCTGAATTATGGGATTAAAGATAATTTCCCACTGTTCTTCCAGGTAAGGGATAACGACATTCCCTATTGATAATATCTTGCTTTCGACGTGCGTACAAACCTCTTCATCATTGTCGTCCAGCAGGGAAACCAGGGCTTTAAGTTCTTTTTCGTTTATATCCTTTTTCTTCAAAACAATAACAGGTGAAAATTAACCCGCCAGGGCTTAAGTTTGTATCATACCTACATTATATTTATCATTAATCGGTGCATTGTCGGCCGCCTCAATACCTATTGAAATTATTTTACGGGTATCATGCGGATCAATGATCCCGTCAATCCATAGCCGTGCTGCCGCATAGTAAGGACTTAGTTTTGAATTATACTTATCTTCTATTTCGTTGAGCAGTTTTTTTTTGTCTTCAGCAGAAATCGTTTTACCTTTTGCTTTCTCAGATGAAACTCTGATTTGCAATAAGGTTTGTGCAGCCGCATTACCACTCATCACTGCTATTTGGGCTGTAGGCCAGGCAAATATTAGCCGCGGATTATAGGCTTTACCACACATGGCATAATTGCCGGCGCCGTAAGAGTTTCCTATTATAAATGTAAATTTCGGTACGACTGAATTAGCAACCGCATTTACCATTTTTGCACCATCTTTTATGATTCCCCCGTGTTCTGCACGCTTTCCTACCATAAAACCGCTTACATCTTGAAGAAAAACGAGTGGAATTTTCCGCTGGTTGCAGTTCATAATAAAACGGGCTGCTTTATTTGCAGAGTCAGAGTAGATTACACCTCCCATTTGCATTTCACCGTTGCGGGTTTTTACAATTTTTCGTTGATTTGCAACAATCCCTATCGACCACCCGTCCACCCGTGCATAGCCACATAGGAGTGATTTTCCATAAAGTTTTTTATACTCATCAAATACAGAATTGTCAACCAACGACCTGATAACTTCCTTCATGTCATACGGTTTAGTCCGGTCTTCAGGTATCAGGCCGTATATATGTCCAGGATCGGAATCAGGCAGTGCAGGGTTGACCCTGTTAAAGCCTGCTTTTTCAAAATAACCGATTTTGGCCATTACCGAACGGATATAATCGAGACATTCTTCGTCGCTATCAAATTTATTATCGGTTACTCCACTGATTTCGCAATGAGTTGTAGCGCCACCCAGTGTTTCATTGTTCACTTCTTCGCCAATAGCGGCTTTTACCAAGTACGAACCTGCCAGGAAGATGGAGCCGGTTTTGTCAACAATCATTGCCTCGTCAGCCATTACCGGCAGGTAGGCCCCCCCAGCGACGCAATTCCCCATGATGGCAGCAATCTGGATGATTCCAAGCGAAGACATACGCGCATTGTTCATAAACTGCCTTCCAAAATGTTCTTTATCGGGAAATATTTCGTCCTGCATAGGCAGAAACACACCAGCGCTGTCAACGAGATAGATTACGGGCAATCGGTTTTCCATCGCGATCTCCTGAGCCCTGAGATTTTTCTTGGCGGTAATGGGAAACCAAGCCCCGGCTTTTACCGTTGCATCATTTGCTACAATCATACATTGCCGGTCTTTTACGTAACCGATGCCGGTTACCACACCTCCTGACGGACATCCCCCATATTCCTCATACATTCCATAGCCGGCAAATACGCCAATTTCCAGAAAATCAGAATTATCGTCGATAAGGTATGCGATGCGTTCACGCGCAGTAAGCTTCCCTTTTTTGTGATGTGCCTCTATTTTTACAGGCCCTCCGCCTTCCTTTACCTTTTCTGATTTAACCTTTAGTTTCGAAAGGAGATTTTTGAATGCGTCTTCATTTTTGTTGAAATTAAGATCCATCTAATAAAGGCGTTTAATTGGCCGTGTCTTTTTGTTCCTGCTTTTTCCGGTCTTTTTCTATTTTCTTTCTTTTTTTACCTAGCGGGGCAAAAAAGTGTTTAGGATCTTCATTCATATGGATGAGCAATTCATCGAGGTCTTTCAGCGTCTGGTTAAGATTAATATAAAGCGAATCTTCATTCATTAACCGCCCCAGCGTGCCGGTGGTTTTATTGAGATTTTTAAGCAGTAGATTGATCTGGGCCAGGGTTTCATTAAGATTTATAGATTTCAGTGTATCAGCAAGTTCGCCGTATTTACCCATTACAGTTTCCAACTCGTCCAGGCGCATAATTAGTTTTTGTGTAGCTATTGCCATACCTTCAAGTGTTTCGTTTATTGAATTCGGGTTTTCACTTAATAACTTGTTTGTTTTGTAGGTTATTCCTTCCAGATTTTTTGCAATATTTTTTATTACTTCTGTGTTTTTTGAAAAATCCTCTAGCAGGGAATTGATACGTTGTATAGTAACCTTAAGGCCTTCAGCTACAGGCAATGCACTTTCTTTAAGTAGTTCATTCAGGGTAGGATCTACTTTAGCTGCTATGGTATCGCCGGGAGCAATCGGTTGTTTGATATCACCCACATCGAGGATAATAGAAACGCTTCCCAGCAGATCAATACGTAATAAGGCAACGGCATCTTTTCCTAAAATAATATCTGCAGAAATGTCCACCTCCACGGTGATCTTGTTCTCGAATTCCTGATTTATGGAAATTTTGCTGACACGGCCTACTGTAAACCCGCTAATATTGACAGGGTTGGAAATATTTAAACCGGCGATATCGTCATAAATCACATAATACTTATTGGTTTTGTTTAGAAAATCGATCCCTTTCAGGTAACTAAACCCGAAATACATGATAGCTAAACTGAGTATAGCAAATGCGCCTACCTTTACTTCTTTGGAAATTTTCATTTTTTACATTCGTACTTATTCAAAATGCCATCTGGCCTCATCCATTCACAATTTTGAAAGTATGATTTATATAGGAGAAAATAGTTGAAATAAGGAAAATATTTGTAATAAATTACTCCATTGCATCCATTTCTTCTTTATACGCTCTTACGGCTCTGAAAATACCGGAAGCAATATAATCCTGTTTAAGCTCGTTGTTAAGGTCTCTTTCTTCTCGTGGGTTACTCAAATATCCGGTTTCCACTAACACGCTCGGCATGGATGTACTCCATAACACCCAAAATCCTGCCTGCTTTACACCGCGGCTTCGTCGGCCAGCTCTTTTGGCAAATTGTATTTCAATTTTTGTGGCCAGATTGATGCTGTTGTTAAGAAAAGCAGTCTGGTATAGACTAAAAAATATATGTGATTCCGGTGATTTGGGGTCAAAATCCCCATACGTATCCTTGTAGTTATTCTCAAGGTAAATCACCGAATTTTCGCGAATGGCCACTTGAAGGTTTGCATCTTCTTTATGCAGTCCCATCACATAGGTTTCTGTTCCATAAACGGTTGGGCTTGGAAAAGAATTACAATGTATGGAAATAAATAGATCGGCTCCGTTTCTATTGGCAATTTGTGCTCTTTCTTCAAGCTCAACAAACTTATCATCGAATCGAGTGTAAATCACTTCCACACCCTTAAGGTTTTTATCAATGTATTCGCCTGCCTTCCGTGCGATCTTTAGGGCTATTTCTTTTTCAATAGAGAAGGCGCCATTTGTACCTGGATCTTTCCCTCCATGGCCGGCATCAATCACCACTTTTTTTATCTTTATATCCCTCACCCCCACTGTCGAAAACGAGTTTAGCAAGATTATTGCTGCAAGAAACGGAACAAGAACAATATTCTTCATATCAGTACGCTTATGTTTGTGTTATTACGATAACTTTGTCAAAATTGCGAATTTTTGCCGCAAAAATTGAAAAGCGCTTGTATAATTCGAGAACAAAAATCTCATATTACGGAAAATCTATTTTTCTGCTGTTGATTCTTTTAATCAATTTTCAGGCCAAATGCCAGGAAGTAACTACTAAACCTGTACTGGTAAGTTCGCAAGATTCTTTAAAAACGTCAACTAAATCTCCTTTATTATCAGACACAATTTACAAAATAAAGCCTGACACTATCGCAGTTTTACTTACCGACACGATACCTGATATAAATTCTGATACAATCGCTAATATACAGACTGATACCATTCCGGGACTGCGTGCCGATACTATCCCAGACAAAAAGTCGCAGATCAGGCTTGATACCCTGCCCAAAATTGGGAGGTTAACCAAGGATACCACGAGACAGGATTCGCTAAAAAACGCCATACCCGTTGGAGATATTACAACTACAGTTGACTATAAATCTAGGGATTCAATCAATCTCAATGTAAGGGATAAAATAGTGAAATTATACGGGCAATCGAAAATTGACTACAAGCCGATCGCGGTTGATGCTGCAATTATTGAAATAGACTGGAATACCAATATCATGGTTGCAGTTGGAGTTGAAGATTCGTTAGGCAAACTGGTGGAAACGCCTGTGTTCAGAAATGGGAATGCAGTGTACGAAACAAAAAATATACGTTATAATTTTAAGACACAGAAAGCCGTCATATCGGGGATGGTAACCGAGCAGGGTGATGGATTTATTCATGGTGACAAGGTTTTTAAGAACGAAAAAGACGAACTGTTTATTCCTTTTACAAAATATACGACCTGCAACCTTCGTAATCCACATTATTATATTGCCGCTCGGAATGTAAAGGCGATTCCGGGAAATAAAATGGTAACAGGCCCTTTTAATATGGTGATTAATGACGTGCCCACTCCACTGGGATTTTTTTTCGGTATGTTTCCCGAACAGAAGCAACGCACATCGGGCCTGCTCATTCCCAGTTATGGCGAGCAGACGCTCAAAGGGTTTTATCTTGAAAATGGGGGCTATTATTTTGCTTTCAATGATTACGTAAACCTTGTCCTAACGGGTAGTATATATTCCAAAGGTGGATATGGGGTGAATGTAAGATCACAATACGTGAAAAGGTATAAATACAATGGTAACTTTCAGTTTAACCTTACCAAACAAAACCTGTCTAGGAACCTGGAAGAGGATGCTGGAAAGATCACCGATTTCAGATTGACTTGGGGACATTCGCCAAAATCAAAGGGCTCCAGCCGGTTTTCTGCCAGGGTAAATGCTGCCACATCAACTTATAATGAGAACAATGTTCTTCCTAGTGTCGATGATCAGATCAATACTACACTAAGTTCAAGTGTGTCATTTTCAAAAACATTTCAAAGTACGCCGATAAGTATGGGTATTAATGGACGATTCAACCAAAATGTACGCACGAAAAAAGTGGATTTGTTGTTTCCGGAGTTCAGTTTGAATGTACAGAATATTTACCCGCTTCAGTCGAAAAGCGGAGGAAGCAACTCATGGCTTGACCGCCTCACATTGAGATATTCTATGAATGGAGTAAATAAAATCACGAATCAGATTTCGTCTGACAGTATTGCTCCGTTTAATTTGGAAACGTTACCAAAGCTTATTGAAAATGCAAAAAACGGGATAAAACATGTCATTCCGATGAGTACTTCATTAAAGGCATTCAGGTTTTTTACAATAAACCCTTCATTGAATTATCAGGAGTTGTGGTATAATTCAAAACTTAACTTTCAGTACGATTCAGCCACGATGAAAGTGGTTACTGACACGTTGCAGGGTTTCAGCCGTGTGTATTCATACAGTGCAGGAGTTTCGTTAAATACAAGAGTGTATGGCACGTTTTTTTTTAAACGCGAATTCGGAATTCAGGCCATTCGACACCTGATGACCCCTTCGATATCCTATAGTTACCGACCTGATTTTGCTGACCCAAAATTCGATTACTGGCAGGAAGTGCAGACCAATGAAAAAGGCGATACAAAGTTACGATCGCGTTATGAAGGGTTTGTATTTGGCAGCCCGGGCAGTGGGAAAGCAAGTTCTCTTTCATTCAGTCTTACTAATACGCTGGAAATGAAGGTAAAAAGTAAAAAAGACACAACTGGTAAATCTCAGAAAGTGACACTATTAAGAAATTTCGGGATAAGTACATCATATAACTTTGCCTTAGATTCATTTCAACTTTCAATTATTAGTGTCAAAGCAACCACTAATCTTCTAAGAAACAAGGAGGTTTTTAAGGGTAGTGCTACTATGCAGACTACGAGTATTAATCTTACCGGCAATATCGATCCTTATGTTTGGGTGCTGGATAGTGTAGGCGAGCAATCCGATGGAGAACAAATATTCTATCAGCGCCGGATCGACAAATTTGCATGGAACAATGGCGATGGACTTGGTACGCTCACAAATATCACATTTAATATGAGAACCGGGATACGGGCCAAAGACAGAAAAAAAGGGGCCTCTTCAAGCAAGGATCAGGGAGGATATCAGGTAAATGAAATCGATCGTTTAACTAAAATGCTTGAAAGTGGCACATTAAGCTATCAACAAGAACTAATGATCGAAAATATTCTTAAGTACCCACAGGCATTTGTAGATTTCAACATCCCCTGGAGTTTAAATGTAACATATTCATTGAATTTCAGAAGGGTTGGGGTAGCAAAGGGTGACGTTACTCAAACAATTCGTTTCAATGGTGATGTAAGTCTCACACCTAAATGGAAGCTTACTTTCAATTCTGGTTATGATATAGAAAAGAAGGAATTTACCCAATCCCGGATCGGACTACACCGTGATCTGCACTGCTGGGAACTCAATTTCGATTGGGTACCTTTCGGGCGGTTCACCTCTTACAATTTTACCATACGGGCAAAATCAAGCCTATTACAGGACCTGAAAATCAACCGCAGAAGGTCTTTTACGGATAATATCTTTTGATCCGATTTTTTTCCGGTTAGGATCTGGAATCGCGGAAAATATTTAATTTTACCTGTCTAAAATCACCCTTATACGTGAAATCTGTAAAAGTGTTTTCCTCAAAAGAGGCCGCCCATATCGCCCTGCCATTAAATCAGCCCAGGAAAGTGATAATATCCGGAAAGAATTATTGCTTTATAAGGACCTCTTCAGGAATTTATGCAATAGATGACGCATGCCCCCATCAGAAGACTTCGTTGAGTGGAGGTTTTGTAAATGCATTTGATGAGATTATTTGCCCGCTGCATGAGTACCGGTTTTCGTTAAAAGATGGTTCTGACTCAAGCATGCGAACCCATGGGGCTGAAACCTGGCTGGTTGAAATACATGCGGATGGCGTGTACATCAACCTGTAATTTTGCCGGATAAACCAGGTGGCTTTGGAAGCACCCCGGATTTTACTAAATTCCGCACCGGTTTAAATCATATAAAAATGAAAAAAGTAATTTGCCTGACTGTTTTGTCAGCGATAGTATCATTAGTAGTTGCTCAGGAGTTAAAATCACCAGAAGAATTTCTTGGATATCAACTCGGTGAAAGGTTTACCCGGCACTATCGTGTAGTGGATTATTTTAAACATGTTGCCAGTGTAATGACCAACATAAAAGTAGAACAATACGGTGAAACCAATGAACACCGACCGTTGATTGTAGCCTATGTAACCTCTCAGAAAAATTTTGACAGGCTCGAAGAGATCAGGCAAAACAATCTTCGAAGAGCCGGATTAGAATCAGGAACATTTTCAGATGAGGAAATTGCCATTGTATGGTTAAGCTATAATGTTCATGGAAATGAATCATCGAGCACCGAAGCAACAATGCTTACCCTGTATGAATTGGCAAATCCATCCAATCAAAAGACACAAAAGTGGCTTGAAAATACCGTTGTTATTCTTGATCCTTGTATCAATCCGGATGGACGCGACCGATATGCTAATTTTTATAACCAATACGGTAATAAAATTCCCAATCCCAACCTTGATTCAAAAGAACACCATGAGCCGTGGCCGGGTGGACGCGCAAATCATTACTTATTTGATTTGAACAGAGACTGGGCATGGATTAGCCAGGTTGAATCAATACAACGAATTAAATTATACAATACCTGGATGCCTCATGTGCATGTTGATTTTCACGAACAATTTATCAATAATCCGTATTACTTTCCTCCCGCCGCGCAGCCGTACCATAACATCATTACGCCGTGGCAAAGTGAATTTCAGGCATTGATCGGGAAAAATCATGCTAAATATTTCGATGAAAATGGATGGATATATTTTACCAAAGAAGTATTTGACCTTTTTTATCCCAGCTACGGCGATACCTATCCTACATTCAACGGGGCAATCGGTATGACCTATGAAAAAGGTGGCGGAGGCCTGGCAGGCCTGGCAGGCATGATGGAAAACGGCGACACAGTGAAACTCAAAGACCGGATCATGCACCATCATACCACAGGATTATCAACGGTAGAGGTAAGTTCGGTAAACGCAGACCGGCTCGTAAAGGAATTCGAGGCGTACTTCAGCAGGGCAAAAAACAACCCTGCCACAACGTATAAAGCGTTCATAATTAAAGGAACCAACAATCCGGACAAGATTAAAACGCTAACTAACTGGCTGGATACGCATAAAGTACAATACGGGAGCGGATCTTCAGGAAATAAGCGGTTAACAGGTTACAGTTACAGAACCAATACTACTGTACCGGTTACACTTTTGCCAAATGACATTGTTGTAAGCGCATACCAGCCAAAGTCAAATTTTTTAAATGTGCTTTTTGAGCCCAAATCCAAGCTTGTTGATTCACTTACGTACGATATCACGAGCTGGTCCATTCCATATATTTACGACCTCGACGCATATGCGGTTACAGAAAAAATAGCGGTCTCACCCCGCAGTAATCAGCCGGTAAGTTTCACCCCATTGGAGAGTGATAGTAACGCATATGCTTACATTGGAAAATACGAATCGTTGCAAGATTTAAAATGGTTTGCCTGGCTACTGAAAATGGGGGTGAAAGTACGAGTAGCCCACAAAGCTTTTGCGATTGATGGCAAAACATATGAACGTGGAACCATCGTGGTACTGCGTTGGGACAATGAACACCTTAAAAATTTTGATAAATACATGGCCAATGGTTCTGATAAATTCAGGCGATCTACAACGAAAGTATATTCCGGGTATGTCTCATCAGGTAATGATTTTGGTTCGCGATACTATAAACTAGTTAAAGCGCCTGAAGTAGCTGTTCTTAGTGGAAATCAGGTACGTTCGCTTGATTTTGGTGAAGTATGGTATTATTTCGAAAACGACCTAAACTATCCGGTTACGATTATCGATACAGATTATTTTGACCGAATTGACCTGGATAAATATGATGTACTCATCGTTCCAGGAGGTTCTTATAAGATATTTGATGAAGATCGCAGAAAGACGCTTACCAAATGGGTGCGGTCTGGAGGCCGTCTGGTGCTGATAAGCAATGCGCTCCGGTCTTTCGTTGACACGGAAGAGTTTTCACTGAAAAAATACCTTTCGGAAGAGGAGGAAACTGAAGCAGAAGAAATACAGGAAAAAAGGGTTGAAGAGCAAATGCTAAACCCGTATAAAGATGAATTAAGAACTCGTATTTCTGACCAGATGCCTGGGGCAATTTATCAGGTGAAGCTTGACAACAGCCATCCGCTTGCTTTTGGTTATCGTGACAGCTATTATACCCTGAAATTAAACAGCTACAGGTATGCCTACCTTGAAAATGGCAGAAACATAGGAATAATCGAATCATCTTCCAGCCTTGTTTCAGGCTTTGTAGGCGCCAATGTGAAGGATACCATTGGTGAAACACTTGTTTTCGGTGTGGAAGATATGGGATCCGGGTCGGTTGTTTATCTGGTTGACAATCCATTATTCCGGGCATTCTGGTATAATGGCAAACTTATTTTCGGTAACGCTGTGTTTATTCGCTAAACAGGTTTTTTCTTTTCGGTGCCTAAATCTGAATTGTTTCATGTTATTAAATTGTTTGAGTTTGACCTTATAGAATTAACCATTTAGATATTAATAATAAAACGAGTATAGCATTTGAAATTGCCCTTTAAAAAGATGATTTGAATAACTTAATAAATAATTCAGTTCTACCAATAATTGAGATTGGTAAAGTATCATGGATAAATGCGAAATTTAATTATTGGATATTGAAGGGACCAACCTGACAAAGTTCAGCACCTATGTCCCCCTCTTCGAGGGGGCGTAGGGGGAGGAAAAATCAGGGTCGCTGTACTACTAAGATACATAAAGTAAATTATTACAAATGAATAGAAAATTTTAAAACTTAGATGGTTAATTCTATGACCTTATTCTATTTACGTATTTCAAAAGATTAAATACAGGGAATAAAAAGTGTATTTATAATCCAGAGATTTTCTGAATTTAGGAAAAATACAAAGTGTATAATTTATTCACAGAAGTGGCCTTCTAATTACCCTCTTTAAACTTTTTAAATTTCGAATCAGTTTCACGTTTAGGGAAATAATTGTCTTCCACATTTGTATCGGCTGTTTCAAGATGCGGGTCAATGGTTATGTTTACGACCTCCTTGTCTTTAGTGAACACTTTGGTAACCTGCTCTTCGTTGTACCGCCAGATTTCTGCAGGAATTTGTTCAATTTCTGTTGTACCGTCCTTGTAGGTCCATTCGATTATTACCGGCGTCACCAACCCGCCCGTGTTTTTCAATGTCACTTCGTACATATTCTTACCTGCAAGTATGGCGCGTACTTCATCATCGTTAATAGTGTTTCTGAATTCACCGTAAAACCCGGGATTTGTATCGGTAATGGTAATAAGTTCGTATCCATTACTGAAGTCGGTATAATTACCGTCTTCGTCCAGGTTTGAAGGGTTTTCGATTTTACCTTTCTGTGTGCGCCCTTCCAGTGCCGTTTCGGTATCCCTTATTTTATACCATTTTACATTTTCCACGGTCACGTCCACATGATCGATACCAAAAAACCAGCCTCTCCAGAACCAGTCGAGGTCAACAGCAGAGGCGTCTTCCATAGTACGGAAAAAATCGGCAGGCTCTGGATGTTTAAAAGCCCAGCGTTGTGCATAGGTTTTGAACGCTTTGTCAAAAAGTTCAGGTCCCATTACAGTTTCTCTGAGAATGTTCATTGCCGTAGCCGGTTTGGCATATGCATTGTTTCCGAATTGAAGTAACTGCTCCGAGTTTGTCATGATGGGACGGATATTACTTTTGTCCCCTTTCATATACCGCACAATGTTTTTAGCCGGACCTCTTCTCGATGGAAAATTTTCATATTTCTCCACTTCGGTGCGATATTGTAAAAATGTATTCAGGCCTTCGTCCATCCAGGTCCATTGACGCTCATCCGAATTGATGATCATTGGAAAGAAATTGTGACCCACTTCATGAATGATAACCCCGATCATCCGGTTTTTGGTGCCTTCTGAAAAGGTACCATCCGAATTGGGACGACCAAAATTGAAGCATATCATCGGATATTCCATTCCGATACTGGCTGCGTGAACGGATATGGCTTTGGGATATGGATAATCTATAGTGTATTTTGAATAGGTTTCGAGTGTATTTTTAACTGCAATAGTTGATTCCTGTTCCCACAGTGGATTTCCTTCTTTCGGATAATACGACATGGCAAGAGGTGTACGGCTTCCCACATTCACTGCCATTGCATCCCAGATAAATTTCCGGGATGAGGCAAAAGCAAAATCCCTGACATTTTCAGCTTTGAAATGCCATGTACTCTTACTGGTCACCGGCGATTTTTCTTTCACTTCGGCTTCTTTCTGTGTTACAATGATCACAGGCTTTTCAAAGCTGTTTTTTGCCTCTTCGAATCGTTTTTCCTGTTCTTTTGTTAATACTTCTTTGGGGTTTTGAAGTATGCCGGTAGCGCCAACCACATGGTCAGAAGGTACGGTAATTTTTACATCATAATTGCCAAAAGTAAGTGCAAATTCGCCGCGTCCGAGAAATTGCTTGTTTTGCCAACCTTCAACATCACTGTACACGGCCATTCGGGGAAACCATTGGGCGATGGTGTATAGGTAATTTCCGTCTTCTTCGAAAAATTCCATCCCACCTCTTCCGCGAATAAGCATCCGGTCGTTGATATTATACCACCAGTCGATTGAAAATGCCACTTTGTCACCAGGTTTTAATTCCTGGTCGAGGTCGATACGCATCATGGTTTTGTTGATAGTGTAAGTTAGTCCGATTCCGGTAGCACTCTTTACCGCGGTGATCCGGAATCCACCGTCGTATCCGGTTACTGTGGTATTACCCATGGCCATAAAATATGCCGGAACAGAATCGCCACGTATCGTCGAGGTCCTCACCAATGGAGAATCTGAGTCTTTTGCACGTATGTTTTGATCGAGTTGCACCCAAATATAACTCAGCGGATCAGGTGACTGGTTAAAATAAGTGATTGTTTCCGATCCTCTGATTGTCTGATTATCATCGTTAAGCTCTAATTCGATTACATAATCGGCTCGCTGTTGCCAGTAGGCAGGTCCGGGAGCTCCTGAGGCCGAACGGTATTCATTTGGCGTAGGAAGCATGGTTCCGAGTTGTTCAAATTTTTTACCCCATTCCTGTGCCCATAAATCCTGTCCGGAAAGGACTACCAGAATTGTTAAAATCAATCTTTTCATTTTATTTATTTTTTATTTGGATGTTTGTTACTTATTGTATGTAAAGTCATTTTCATAGTTACCAGAATTTATTATCAGCCATCATCGTAAATGCAATCCCAATAATAGCCGAAGAAATCACAAGCCTCCAGTCTCTCCTGCTGATCCGAAAAATATCAATAAAAATAAACGTAATTAGCAAGAAAAATGATACAACTATTATCTGACCTGCTTCTAAACCAATATTAAAGGCAAATAACTGGGTAAAGATGGATTCGTCTTTTCCAAGTAAGGCCCGCAAATAATTCGAAAATCCCATACCGTGTATAAATCCGAAAAATAAGGCTAAAATATAATTAGTTTGTATTTTACTTCGACGGATCGTGTTGGTACGGCTGAAAATATTAGATACAGCGGTGAGAAGAATAGTTACAGGGATCAGGAACTCGATCAGTGCCGTGTTTACACGTATTACATTGAGAGTGGCTAGCCCCAGAGTAATGGAATGGCCTATGGTAAAGGCCGTAACAAGAATCAGTACTTTTTTCCAATCGCCGAATACGAATACAGTACACAACGCAATTACAAACATAATATGGTCATACCCTCTTGGATCCAGGATATGCTCCATCCCCAGTTCGAAATACAACCTAAATTCTCCCATTCAAAACTTCAAAAAATATCGGAATGTAATGATAATACTATAATTTTGGAATCACTTTAGTACAATATGATGACTGGCGCTATTATTTGGTTACTGGTAATAACTAACTACAATGTCCATCCTTTTCACATCAGTGTGTGTGAAATAGAACATAATGCGGACGAAAAAATCCTCCAGATCACACATCATATCTTTTTGGACGACCTGGAAGATGCTCTTAACGAAAAATACAACACGAGGATGGATATTATCCATCCAAAAGACAGAAGTGAAAGGGACCGCATGGTAAAAGAGTATGTAACAGCGAATTTTTTTGTAGAAGTGGATGGAAGGCAAAAGGGATTGATTTACCTGGGTCATGAGATTGAAGAAGATGCTATTTACTGTTATATATCTGTGCCTGGAATAAAAAAGATGAAAAATATAAAAGTTACAAATACCATTCTGATAGAAAAGTTTGACGACCAGGTCAATCTAGTACATGTGCAATATAAGGGCGAAATCAAAAGCATGAAACTGGGGAAGTCTTATATATCAGACTTAATCATTTATATCGAATAAGCGCGCTATTTATGTTCTGTACCTCATTAATATTTTCAGTAAGGAGCAGGACATCTTCAGGTGAATGATCCCAATTTTATCAGGGCTAAATTTCTGCATATCTGTTTTAAGCAAAGCTAAATTCTTTGTGGATTTCCCAGAATTTTCCATCGTGTTTCAACAGAACGATTGCTTTTACTTCAAATTCCCCGCTGAATTTTCTTGAAGCGAATTCCTTCCAGGCAGTCACAAAAGCCGGTCGCTGAAGATCCCTGAAGGCAACTGTAATATGAGGATGGAAAGCTCTGCCCTTGTACGCGGCATTATCAAGTTTAAGTGTTTCCCTTGCCATGAGAACCAGCCTTTTCTGAAGCTGATCCAACTCGCTGGACGGTCGAACATGAATGTAAATGACCCGGGGCGCAAAGGCGCCAAAATTTTCAAGACTTAGGTTAAAAGGTTGCCTGCCTATTGAAAAACTGGCTAAGGCATTAAAAAGATCGTTTTCTCTGTCTTCCCACCATCTGAAGGGCATATGCAAAGTGACATGCGGCGGTGAGCGGAGCGCGTGTCCGGAGTCGTAATGTAAAGTCATGTACTGCTTTATCTTCGTAACCTCATCTCTTAAAGGAAATCCGGGCACAACCGCGATAAAATAAAGCGGTGGAAGTAATTTCTTTTTTTTATTTTTTACGGTACTATCCACACAGAATCAAACAATAAACTTCATGCTTAAATATAATAAAACCATAGCTGCTAACATACGTTAATTAAATTTGCGTCATTATCTTATTTGATCTTTCAATTCATTTTATCCATGTGGCTAAAACCCACCCACAGGATATTAATCCTAGAATTGTCATTAGATTTTGTTACGAAAACTCTAAGTTGATTTGCATCAGGTGCTTCCTCAGAAAGGATGCTAATTCAGTTACATACAACGTTAGCTACAAATACCGACTATCGGACATCTAAATTGTTTCTGTTAAAACCTAAAAATTAATAACTACAAGGCGGGTATCACTCCTGATTGGGAATATATTCAGGAATACGGGTTCTGGTAGAAAAACCGTATCGAAGAATTAGTACTCTTGGAATATTTTACCGAACATTTTTAAGAGAAATTTATAATAATTTTTAACCAAATAATTAGATATGAATGTCGAAATATCTAATTTTAGTACTTGGTTTTCAATATTTGATTTTTTACGATGGTTACGAAAAAAAGGACTCCCCGCTACCAGATTACACTTGATTTCGACAATCCCGGGAGCGTAAAACCTCTTGAAAGACCAAAATCAGACACGGAGCTGAAAGTACCGGTTCAGGAAACACCCCTTACCTCATATCCCAGGGAAGAGGTATTTGAGAAGACTATAGCCTATTTCAATGGTGACAGTCTTGCTGCAAACGTATGGATCAATAAATATGCACTGAAAGACAGTGGAGGGAATATTTATGAACGTACCCCCAACGACATGCACTGGAGAATGGCACGCGAACTGGCCAGAATTGAAAAAAAATATCCCAATCCAGTCAGTGGTGAGGAGTTGTACAAGTTGCTTAAAGGGTTTAAATACATCGTGCCTCAGGGTGGCCCCATGTCGGGTATCGGAAACAATTTTCAATACGCATCTTTATCGAATTGTTTTGTAATCGGGCCCGGTGACCATTCTGACAGTTACGGATCTATTATGATGGCTGATGAGGAGCAGGTGCAACTGATGAAGCGACGTGGCGGGGTTGGCCATGATCTTACACACATACGACCGAAAGGATCGCCTGTTTTGAACAGCGCACTCACTTCTACAGGTGTGGTACCATTTATGGAACGGTACTCTAACACAACCCGTGAAGTAGCCCAAGATGGGCGGCGTGGAGCTCTGATGCTTTCTATAAGTATTGAGCATCCGGATGCAGGATTATTTATCGATGCCAAAACCGATAAAACCAAAGTCACAGGGGCAAATGTATCTCTACGGATCACGGATGATTTTATGGAGGCGGTCGTGAATGACCGGCAGTACACTCAAAAATTTCCTGTAGGCGCCCGTACTCCGAAATACGAAAAGCAGATCAGCGCCAAAGATTTATGGGCCAGAATTATACATAATGCATGGGCATCGGCTGAGCCTGGAATTCTGTTCTGGGATACGATCATTAAAGAATCAGTTCCCGATTGCTACAGGGAATCCGGATTTGAAACCGTATCTACCAATCCGTGTGGAGAAATCCCGCTTTGTCCATACGATTCATGCCGTCTGGTTGCAGTAAATCTTTACAGTTATGTTGAAGATCCCTTTACAGAAAAAGCAGCATTTAATTTTGAGAAGTTCAGACAGCACATCCGGATCGCACAGAGAATCATGGACGATATTATCGATCTCGAACTAGAAAAAATAGATGCGATCATAGAAAAGATAAGAAGGGACCCCGAGCCGGAAGAGATAAAACGGAATGAATTGAAACTATGGGAAAAGATACGTAGTAAGTGTATAGAAGGGCGGCGTACCGGATTAGGTATAACGGCCGAAGGTGATATGCTGGCAGCGCTTTCGCTCCGGTATGGATGTTCCGAGGCAATTGAAATGGCTGTGGAGGTGCAGAAAACACTTGCTCTGACGGCGTACGGGTCTTCGGTTGAAATGGCTTCCGAACGTGGTGCATTTCCGGTGTACGATAAGGAAAAGGAAGCAAACAATCCTTTCATAAACCGAATCAGAGAGGCAGATCCGAAGCTATTCGAGCGGATGGAAAAGAACGGCAGAAGAAATATTGCCCTGCTTACAATTGCGCCGACAGGTACGACCTCTATCATGACCCAGACTACTTCAGGTGTCGAACCCGTATTCAATATTTCTTATAAAAGAAGGAAAAAGATTAATCCCACAGAAGAAAATGCAAATGTTTCGTTTACGGATGAATCGGGTGATACCTGGGAGGAGTATTTTGTATTCCATCCAAAGTTTGAAACCTGGCTCAGAATTAAGGGATATGATGATTCCATTGCCACAATGTCCGAGGAAAAACTGACATATCTTATCGAGCAGTCCCCATATCATCAGGCAACGTCGGCCGATATCGACTGGATCAGTAAAGTGGAAATGCAGGGGAAACTTCAGAAATGGGTAGATCACTCCATTTCTGTAACGGTGAATGTTCCTAAGGATACCAAAGAAGAAGTGATCAACGAAATTTACCTGCAAGGATGGAAAAACGGCTGCAAAGGCGTTACGGTTTACAGAGAAGGATCAAGAGACGGTGTGTTGATTTCGAATGAACCAACGAGCGAGTTGTTCAGCGAAACTACGGCTCCCAAACGGCCTAAGATAATCGAAGCCAAGGTGATCCGTTTCAACAATAATGAAGAAAAATGGATTGCGGTGATCGGACTGCTTAATGACAAGCCGTATGAAATTTTTACAGGCAGCGCAGAGGACTCATTTGGTATTCCTGGATATGTTGTGAAAGGTGAGGTTATCAAGAGTAAAATCGAAGAAAGTAAAAGCCGTTATGATTTCCGGTATAAGGACAGAGATGGATTCAATGTGACGATCGAAGGATTATCGAGGTCATTTGATCCCGAATTCTGGAATTATGCCCGGCTTATCTCCGGTATATTGCGTCATGGTATGCCACTTAAATATGTGATTAACATTGTCTCTAACCTGTATTTGAAAGAAGATTCTCTGAATACCTGGAAAAACGGAGTTGTCAGAGCATTGTCAAAACTTATTCCCGACGGCGTAAAACCGCTGGATAATATTTGTAAATCCTGCGGGGCTGCTTCTCTGGTTTACGAGGAAGGTTGTCTTAACTGTAAAAGTTGCGGTTATTCGCAATGTGGGTAGGAGAGAGTAATGACTAGTATTTTGTTGAGAAAATAAATCGAAATTTTCTAAAGGTCAGCTATTATTTTCAGGCCAACATTTTCACACACTCTGGCTATGCTATTCAATATAGATAACCTAATGAAATGCATCCTGGCTTGATTTTGAAAACATAGCGTTTGTTTGAGATAATATCAAAACTGACGACCTGACAATGAAATCACAGTATTTAGCAACACATTTGTACCGGCTATACAATCATCAGGACTGGAATACTCCTTTACGTTATGGCTGATCCCGTTTTTACTCGGAATGAAGATCATCGCTGCCGGACACACGCCTGCCATCAACTGGGCATCGTGTCCTGCGCCGCTTACCATTTTTTTTGTCGTATAACCAAGTGAACGTGCACTGTTTGTAATAGATGAAACTACTCGTATTTCAAATATGACCGGATCAACACGTGTTAACGGCCTGATCTTAATTTCACAATTTTCGCCATACGAACACTCGTACGTAAATTTTTCCAATTGAATTTCAGCCTTTTCAAGTATTTGTTTATCCGGACAGCGTATGTCAATGGAAATGGTTGCCTTACCTGCGATTACATTGATCAGGTTGGGCTCAAGTTCAATCAAGCCCGCTGTAGTACGTAATCCGGAGTATTTCCCCGCAAGCTGCCTGCAGTAGGCTGCAATTTGTGAGGCCACATATCCAGCGTCTTTTCTTAATTCCATAGGAGTGGTTCCTGCATGGTTTGCTTCGCCGGTAATCACAAACCGGGTCCAGTATATTCCCTGAACAGACTCCACAATACCAATGGTAATTTGCTCTTTATCCAGCACAGGTCCCTGCTCAATGTGAAGTTCAACAAACGCGGCAGGCCTGAATAAGACCGGGTTTGTATTACCAAGATAACCGATCCGCTCAAGTTCTTCTTTCAGGATGGTATTGCTTTTTTTAAGATCGGTTGCATTCCAGGCTTTTTCGACACTTGTTTCGGCCGCAACCACCATGCTTCCCATCATATCCGGGGCAAAGCGGGCGCCCTCTTCATTGGTAAAGTTGACCATGCATAATGGAATATTAGTAGTAAAATTCAAGTCATTTAATGTTTCCATAACTTCCAGTGCAGCCATTACGCCGAGGCTTCCGTCGAATCTGCCACCATACCCTACCGTATCAAGGTGCGAGCCAAATGCAACAGGTGCATTGTCTGTTTTTCCTTTGCGGCGTCCGTACATATTTCCAATTTTATCAATATCCACATCAAGACCGGCCTCAAGCATCCAAGTCTTCACCAGGTCACGGGCTTCTTTATCTTCATCTGTAAGCGATAACCTGTGAACTCCACTCTCGTTCACCGCTCCAATTTCCGCCATTTGTTCCATCCGGTTTAGCAACCTGCTTTCATTAATATTTTTGACATTCATTATATTCAGGTTAATACAAAATCATACTTTCTTACTATCAACATGGAATTTACAATCAGGCTTCGAATCTTTCTCAACATAAAGGTTTTTTATTATTGGAAATAAAGGAGTAATTTTAGTGTTAAAATAACACAGAGGTCACTAAATATTCAACTGCAAATGAAAAAATTTCTGATAATAATTGTTGCTATTTTGGGTTTCATTGTACTTGCACTTGCTGTAATTCCTGTTTTTTTTAAAGATGAAATAAAGGCGAAAATTGACGAAGAACTCAGTAAAACACTCGATGCTACTGTAGTATTCGATACGGATAATTTTCATCTTACGTTTTTCAGGAATTTTCCTAATATAACCATTGGCCTGGAGGATTTTGGAATTATAAATCATGCACCCTTTGAGGGTGAAGTACTCTTCGCTGTAAAAAAACTGAGTGTTGAAGTGAATGTGAAACGCATCCTGATTGATGGGGAAATAAGCGTGGAAGGTATTTATCTTGAAGAGCCAATCATTAACCTGCTGGTTAAAAAGGACGGAAAGGCGAACTGGGATATTTACATTGACTCGGGAGAAGAAGAGCCTGAAGAAGTAGTTACCAGTGATGAAGAGATATCGTTTGGGATTGAACGCTGGGAAATTATCAACGGATATTTTATTTACGACGATGCATCCATACCTGTTTCAGCGGAAATACGGGGCTTGAATCATTCCGGTAGTGGTGATTTTACGCTTACTGTATTTGATTTGGATACCCACACAACATTCGATACCATTAATGTGGAGTTTGACGGCACAACATATCTGAAAAACAAAATGATATCGTTGGATGCTGTGTTGAATATGGACCTGGATGCATTCAAATTTACTTTCAAGGAAAATGAAGTTCGGGTTAATGACTTTAAACTTGGTTTCGATGGCTGGTTTGCGATGCCGGACGAAGGATTCGACATGGATATTTCGTTTGAAGCAAAAGATAATTCATTTAAAAGTCTGCTCTCACTTATACCCGGTGTGTATATGGAAGGATTTGAAGAGCTGAAAACATCAGGTAGCCTTTCGTTCGGGGGAAACCTGAAAGGAACATATAATGAAGAACAAATGCCGGCATTCACCATAAACCTAAATGTAAGAGATGGTATGTTTCAATATCCTGACCTTCCTACCGCAATCAGTAACGTAAATATGGATATGCTGATAGAAAACAAGGATGGCAATATTGACCACACCCTTATCGATATCAGCAAATTTCATATTGATTTTGGTAACAATCCTTTTGATGCCAATCTGAAAATTGCGAACCTGGTGAATTATCCGATCGAAGCGCGTGTGACCGGAAAAATAGACTTAGAAGAGATCATGACCATGTTTCCGATGGAGGGTTTGGAATTACGTGGGAAAATGGAAATTGATATTTCGGTAAACGGGATTTATGATTCTGTTACATCAGTTATTCCAAAGGTCAATGCCTCATTTTTGCTTACTGACGGATATGCAAGTTCTTCCGAGGCACCTCTACCGCTTGAAAATATACATATTGACTCAAAAATTATTAACAGCACAGGAAAGTTGAAAGACACCAGGATTATTGTAGAATCGTTTAAAATGAAACTGCAGGATGAGGAGATTACTGCTTCATTATTGCTTGAAAACCTGGATGATTATACCTGGGATACACATATAACGGGATCGATAGATCTGCAAAAACTGATGCCTGTGATCTTTGCATACTATCCCATGCCAGGTACTAATCTGGAAGGCCTTATCAGTGCAACATTATCTTCTAAAGGCAAGATGTCGGATCTGGAAGCAGAAAGGTATGCCGACATGCCCACTTCAGGAGAACTGAATATACGCAACTTTAAATACACTGATGAGGAGTTACTGCCTCAGGGATTTGTGATAACCACCGCTTCCATGAATTTCAATCCTAAGGAAATTGCACTTACCAGGTTTGAGGGCAGTATAGGGCGGAGTGATATGAAACTTTCGGGAAGTCTGCAAAATTATATTGCCTATATTTTTAATGACGAAACCTTAAAGGGAAATCTGAACTTCAGTTCCACTATGCTCGACCTGAACGAGTGGATGGCCGAAGATGAAAGTGATCTGTCTGAAGAGGATACGCTTGCCCTGGAGGTTTTTCCAGTTCCTGAAAATATTGACTTTGTACTTATATCCCAAATTGATGAAATCCTGTATGACAACATAACTTTGAAGAATGCGTCTGGGAAGATTGTGATCAGAAACGGAGAAGTACACATGAATAATTTTCGTTTTAATACACTCGGAGGTACCATCGTAATGAATGGCATCTATCACACCCACGATATTGAGCACCCATTTTTTGATTATAATCTTGGTGTACAAAACCTTTCGATAAGCGAGTCCTACGCAACATTTAATACCATTCAGAAAATGGCACCAATTGCTCAAAATATTACAGGAAAATATTCCACAGATTTTAAAATCAAAGGGAATCTGATGAGTGATATGATGCCTGATTATGCTACCCTGGCGGGCGGGGGCCTAATCAAAATTGCGCAGGCCACGATGAGCGGATCAAAGATTATGCAGGGCATCAATGCCCTAACGAACCAGGCCAATTCGGATAAGGTAAATCTTGCGGATATAATTATGGAAGGTGAGATAAAGGACGGCCGCTTTTATATTAAACCTTTCAACGTAAAACTTGGTAATTATGAAACCGAGGTAGCAGGTTCAAACGGCCTTGACGGATCGCTCGACTTCAAGCTGAAATTTGATATTCCGGCCGGTGAGCTAGGCCAGCAACTAAACCAGACGATTGCCAGTATTACTGGCAGGCAGGCTGATGCCTCATCTACGATTAAACTTACCATTGGCCTTGGAGGTACGTATGATGATCCGAAACCAAAGCTGCTTGCTGCAGATGCAGGTGAAGGACTCAAAGAGCAGGTTACTGAAGTAGCAAAACAGGAGATTATCAAAACCATACAGGAAAAAACGGGGCAGCAGGTGGATGTGGCTGATATACCTGATACCAAAGAGCTGAAAGAGGAAGCAAAGCAGGAATTGGATACAGCTAAGGCAGAAGTAAAGGATATTGCCAAAACCCAGTCCGACAGCCTGGTACAGGGCCTTCTTAAAGGGGATTCAGTGAAAGTGGAAAAAGCAATTGAAGATGCTCAGGATAAGATCAAAAACTTGTTTAATCGTAAGAAAAAGAAGAAAAATTAGTAATAAACAGCCCTGCCAAATTTGGCAATATTATTTTATTGAATAAGGGATATTTATTTTAAAACTAATGTTTCTTCCCATATCGAATACTCCCATGCGTCCGGTTGCAGGATTTCCAGGGGCGTATTTTAGTCGTGATAGGTGGTTTTGATACGTCTTGTCAAACAAGTTATCCACAAGAATCACCATGTTAAATAAGGTTCTGCCTTTTTTGCTTACAATGTCGGCTCCAATTCCGCCTTCAAACAATCCATAAGAGTCCGTAGGAGTTTCCGTATCAAATGCAGTATATACACGATTCTGCCTGAACGTATAGGAAACACCAAGTTTTACAAATATATTTTGGAATGTATGATCTGTATTTTCGAAATTACCTCTCAGCTCCGATCTGAAAACATGTGCAGGTGTAAGAGGCAGGTGTTTGGTGGAATCTGTTTCGTTATCCTGCCGGCTGTAAACAAGTGAGATGGAATTTTCAAGATGCAGCCAGTGCAATGGATGGGGATGAAAATCAAGAACTGCTTCGCCACCAAATAGCCACGCTTTTGTCTGTATGAACCGAAAAGCCGGAATGGGATCCGAAGGATCAGGTATTGAATCACCTCCCGAACTTCCCTGAAGTTTTTCAATGAAGATATAGTTAGTAATTGCATTCCTGAAGATGCTGATCTCAAAGTTCGAATGATCCCCAGAATATATTGTACCTGCATCGATCTGAAAGCTGGTTTCGGGTTTCAGATCAGGGTTTCCGATCTCGTATCGGAATGTGCCTTCATGAACGCCGTTTGATCCTAATTCGGCAATATTGGGAGCCCGGTATCCGTTGGAAATATTAATTTTAAGAAGCGTTTTGTCAGAAACCTTCCAGGTAGCGCCGGCGCTACTTGAATAACTTCCAGGGTTGGATTTGAATCCAGAAAATCTAATGGTCTCAGCGTCGAATTCATTGTCGACAGGCAGGCCGAAGGAATCTAGGAAGAGCGCCTTTGCATTCAGGCGACGGATATCATAACGGATACCACCAGATAAACTGAGTTGGCCAACTAATTTATTGGCTACCACAAATGCTCCAATATCTATCAGGTTGTATTCGGGAATCAGAAACTCCCTGCCTTTGTTTTTGTTCTCCTGATATTTACCACTTATGCCTGTAGCAATTTCCAATCCGGAAAGTTCAGGTAAAAAATATTTTAAGTTGTAATCCATGGTTTTCAGATCAAAATATAATCCGGGATCTGATTCAAGTGGATCTTCAAATTCTTTACGTATATTTTGCTGATATCCGATATTAAAGGTCAAATTTGATGATTTTAAAATAAAATTGTTATTTAAAGAAAAAGACAGCTGTTCAATTTTTTGTCTTGGATAATCAATATCATACCCTTTAAGATCGGATTCGGTGACTGGAACTTCCACTACATTACCATTTTTGATTTCCAGCTTTAAAAAATTACCATTGCTGTCTCTTTCGCCTTCCACAATTCCGATATTTTGTGAAAACCTGCTGAAATGAAGATGTGAAAAGCCCCATTTTCTATTCATGCCTATGTATCCACTAAAATCAAACTCATTAAAACCTGAATTATACACCTTGACGTCGTATTGGTTACGGTAGTTTCCGGCAAGTTTTTTGCTGATATTGAATTGCCAGCTATTGCCGTTTAGGTTACCTGCATTAAAGAAAGACATACTCAAGTGGTTGTTGCTACTTTGGTAATTGCCGGCAAAATGCCCATTAATTACGCCCTGTGGAACCGGTTTGGGAGGCAGAAAGTTAATGACGCCCGCCATGGCATCTGAACCGTACATCAGACTACCGGGTCCTTTGATGATTTCTACACGCGCCACGGAGGAGGCGTCAATTGCGATGCCGTGTTCGTCGCCCCACTGCTGGCCTTCCAGCGGCTGTCCGTTATTTAATGTAACTACACGGTTAGATCCGAGTCCGCGTATTACGGGTTTCGAAATAGCAGGACCGGTTGTGATCTGGCTTAACCCCGGCATTTTAGCAATTGCATCTACTACATTCGTTGAGGTGTTTTGATTTAAAAATTCATTGCTTACAAAACTATGTGCAATCGGATCTTTTGATGCGTCTGATGCCGCTGATATTCCCGTTATAATTAATTCCTTTAATTCGGTCACGGATGGCTCTAATGTAAAATCAAATACAACATGTCCGAAAATTTCGATTGTTTTGATCAGGTTTGCATATCCGATGTAGCTAACCTGAATCAGAAATTTTCCGGAAGGCAGGTTGTTCATGAAGTAATACCCATCTGAATTTGTTGTAGATCCCATTTTCAAGTCAGGGATATAAATAGTAGCCCCATACAAAGGATCTCCGGAAGACTCATCATTAATATGACCGGAAAGCGTGTTTTGAGAATACATTGAAAAGCTGATTCCGGTTAGCGACAAAAAGAGTATGGTTATGTATAGTTTCAAATTCCTGATGAGGGTATATTACCTGATTTGTGTCTAGGCGTAATCTTCGGTTCAGAAAAGACTGAAGTTGCCAGTAATATGGCAACGATTCAGGAATTCGGTGATCCTTTATTTAGTGTAATGTAATTGGACAACAACGATTCAGACAAAGTTACCATCGTGTCACAATGCAATAAAACCGGGTACAGGTCAGGTAAGGTATAAAATGCAGGAAGAAGAAATTTTACTGTTATCGAATAGTCACAAATCGTGCAATTGATTTGCTGCATGGAAAAATGTGAAATGTAACCGTTAACTGAATTATAACTGATAACAACTTTTTCATTAGAATGTCTATGCATCAGTGGTGCAAAAATGAATGGAAATAAAAGTACTGTCAACAGAATGACAGCAACGATCTTCCGTTTATATAACGATGTTTTCAAAACCTGCAAACGGATGTCCATGTGTATGTAAATTTATGAAATTAAATCTTTGAATGACGAGAAATTACTACAATTATAGTGCAACGTTGAGTCTCATTCATCCAAGTCCTTTCTCAGATTGTAGCGTCCACTTATCCGTCCGTGCCGGTACGGATGGGACTGACCTCATTCAATCTAATGCACTGGCCTGATTCAGCAATGATTTGTCTTTTTTCTCCAGGAAAGACTCACCGGCAAGATACGTATCTACTACTTCAGCAACTTCACGACCCTCAGAAATCGCCCATACTACCAATGATTGTCCGCGCAGCATGTCTCCTGCAACGAAAACTTTTTCATTCCGGGTTTGAAAGTTATGCGCTTCTACGAGTCCTCTGTCATCCACATTGAAATCAAGGCCGGCTTTTAATGTATCTGTTTCGCCATGCAAAAAACCAACGGCAAGCAAGGCAAGGTCGCAGGGGATTTCCATCTCGGTTCCTTTTATTTCTTTAAAATGCATCTTACCGTCTGCATTATCGGACCATTCGATGTCCACTATTTTCAGCGCTTTCAGATTACCGGAGTCATCACCTAAATATTCTTTTGTAAGTACGGACCATATCCTTTCACATCCTTCTTCATGCGAGGAAGACGTTCGCATGATTACGGGCCACAGAGGCCAGGGTTCTTTCGGTCCTCTTTTATCAGGAGGCTTGGGAAGCAACTCAATTTGTGTAATACTTTTGGCTTTCTGCCGGTTTGAAGTACCCACGCAGTCCGAACCGGTGTCACCACCCCCAAGCACCACCACGTGCTTGCTTCTGGCAAAAATTTCTTCTTCCAGTATTATTCCACAATGGTTTATCCGCACATTTGCATCGCCCGAAACCCGGTTGTTTTGTTGTGACAAGAAATCCATTGCAAAATGAATACCTTTTAGTTCACGGCCCGGGACGGTTAGATCTCGGGGTATGGTAGCTCCACAGCATAGCACTATTGCGTCAAAGTTGTCCAGTAAAACACTGACCTGTAGGTTTTTACCCACGTCGATGTTGGTTTTAAAGATAATACCTTCTTCTTCCATGATTTTTATACGCCGCTCTACCACCCATTTTTCGAGCTTAAAATCCGGGATTCCTAAACGCAATAATCCGCCGATATAAGATGCCCGTTCAAACACAGTAACTTCATGACCGGCCTTGTTGAGCTGGGCAGCACAGGCGAGTCCAGCCGGACCGGAGCCGATTACCGCCACTTTATTACCCGTGCGCCTTTCCGGAATAACTGGTACAATGAGGCCCATTTCAAAAGCTTTTTCAACTATAGATTTTTCAATAAGCTCGATTGCCACAGGAGGTTTGTTAATTCCCAATACACAAGAAGCCTCACAGGGAGCAGGGCATATTCTGCCGGTAAATTCGGGAAAATTGTTGGTGCTCGTTAATATTTCAATAGCCTGGTCCCAGTTTTCATCGTACACTGCGTCGTTAAAATCAGGGATCAGGTTACCAAGCGGGCACCCGGAATGACAAAATGGGGTGCCACAGTCCATGCACCTTGCAGCCTGTTTTTTAGTTTTCTCTTCCCCAAACTCAAGATATACCTCTTTAAAATCGTTTATTCGTTCTTTCGGATCCCTTTTTTGAGGCAAATCCAAGCCAAACTCTAAAAATCCTGTTGGGTTTCCCATTTAAACTGCCTTTTGCATTTCTTCCTTTTGCTCAAGCAATATTCGCTTGTAGTCACGGGGCATAACCTTCACAAAATGCTTCAACGAATCCTGCCAATTATCAAGTAGTGCTTTTGCCGTATTACTTCCTGTATAATTATAATGTTTTTCGATTAGTGTTTTTAGTGTTTCGATATCATCATATTCCAGGTCGTCAAAAGAGACAAGCTCCATATTGCAGTACTTGTGAAATGTATGATCAGCGTCAAATACATACGCAATACCGCCGCTCATTCCTGCGGCAAAATTCCTGCCTGTTTTACCTAGAATAACAACAATCCCTGCGGTCATGTATTCACAACCATGATCACCGACGCCCTCAACCACTGCTTTTACTCCTGAGTTTCGAACACAAAAGCGCTCGCCAGCCTGTCCCCTGATGAAAGCTTCACCTGAAGTGGCTCCATAAAAGGCTACATTCCCGATAATGATATACTTTTCCGGATCGTAGGATACATTCCTGTCAGGGTAGATGATAAGCTGCGCACCCGAAAGTCCTTTACCAAAATAATCGTTAGCTTCTCCTTCAAGCTCAAGCAGCAGGCCACGGGTTGCAAATACCCCGAAACTCTGACCTGCCGACCCCCGGAACCGAATATGAATAGTACCGTCAGGCAGACCTTCACCTTTATATTTTTTAGAGATCTCATTGGAAAGAATAGCTCCAACCGACCGGTTGGTATTAACAATGTCAAAATTTGCCTCTACTTTCTTTCCTGAAGCCAGCGACTCTTTGGCAACTTTCAGTAATTTCCAATCCAGGACATTCTCCAGTTCATGATGTTGATCTTGCTGCTTATAGAGCCCTGTTCCCTGCAATGCAGGCTCTTGGTAAAGAATTTTATCAAACCTCAACTTTTTGAGTTTCCAGAATTCCCGGTTCTCAATAGGTCTCAGTACATCCGACTGTCCAATCATTTCGTTTACGGTATGGAATCCGAGTTTTGCCATTATTTCGCGCAACTCTTCCGTAAGGAAAATGAATAAGCTTATTACGTATTCTGGTTTACCAGAAAACATTCTCCGTAATTCAGGATTCTGAGTTGCAATTCCGACAGGACAGGTATTCATATGGCATTTACGCATCATGATGCATCCTTCTGTGACCAGTGCGGCGCTGGCTACACCCCATTCTTCAGCGCCCAGCAAGGCTGCGATGGCAATATCCCTCCCGGTTTTTAACTGGCCGTCCGTTTGCAATACAATACGGTCGCGGAGGCGGTTTTTTACAAGTGTCTGGTGTGCCTCGGCAAGACCAAATTCCCAGGGCAGGCCTGCGTGGCTTATGGAGCTTAAAGGCGATGCACCGGTTCCACCGTCAAGACCTGATATCAATATAACATCCGCTTTTGCCTTTGCAACACCTGCGGCAATGGTACCTACGCCTGTTTCTGCAACAAGTTTGACATTGATTCTTGCTGTCCGGTTCGCATTTTTAAGGTCAAAGATTAATTGTGCAAGGTCTTCAATCGAGTAAATATCATGATGGGGAGGAGGTGATATAAGTCCTACTCCCGGCGTAGAGTGCCTAACACGGCCAATCCACGCATCCACTTTATGTCCTGGTAACTGGCCTCCTTCACCGGGTTTTGCTCCCTGGGCCATTTTGATTTGCAATTCATCGGCATTGGTAAGATAATAACTGGTAACCCCGAACCGGCCCGAAGCCACCTGTTTGATAGCCGATCGTTCCCAGTCACCGTTAGGCTTAGGTTCAAACCGTGCTTCGTCTTCTCCGCCTTCACCGCTGTTGCTTTTTGCACCGATCCGGTTCATGGCAATAGCGAGAGTGGAGTGCGCTTCGTGAGAAATAGAACCAAATGACATGGCGCCGGTAGCAAATCTTTTAATGATATCTTTCTTTGGCTCTACTTCGTTGAGGGGTATGGGTTTGCGTTTGGTATAATCAAACTCCATCATCCCCCGTAGTGTGGCGTAGTTACCGTTTTGATGATTGACACGGGAAGAATATTGTTTAAAAATTTCGTAATCATTTTTTCTGGTAGCCTGTTGAAGGAGATAAATTGTTTCCGGATTGAACACATGAAATTCACCTCGCCTTTTCCATTGATACCGGCCACCTATATCCAATTTTAGTTGTGGAACCGGTCTGGAAGTGTAAGCAATTTTATGCCTGACAAGTATATCCCTGGCAATGCCATTGTAATCAATTCCGTGAATTCTTGAAACCGTTCCGTAAAAACATTTGTTGATAACACGCTGATTGATTCCGATGGCTTCGAATATCTGTGACCCCTGATATGACTGGAGGGTTGAAATCCCCATCTTAGAGAAAATTTTCAACAACCCGGCATTGATAGCATTAATGTAACCGCCCTGAATATCCTTGTTTGACAAGTCCTTCTGAAACACATTTTGCTCTTTAAGCGACAGCAGCGTTTCAAATGACATGTACGGGTTGACTGAACTTGCACCGTATCCCAGTAGGGTAGCAAAGTGGTGTGTTTCCCACACATCCCCGGCTTCAACTACCAACCCGGAGCGTACCCGTAAACGCTGCCGGATCAAATGATGATGTACGGCTCCCACAGCAAGCAGAGAAGGAATTGGCGCCCGGTTTCCGCTTATTTTTCTATCCGACAGGATAACGATATTTACCCCATAGCGTACGGCATTTTCGGCTTTCCGGCAGATTTTGTATATGGCCTTTTCGAGCGCACCTATGCCGCCCTTTGCATCAAATGTGATATCAATTTCTTTTGACTTAAAAAAAGGATGTTCAATAAAACGTAGTTTATCGATATCATCATCCATCAGAACAGGATGATCCAGGTATATCTGTCGGCAATGTTCAGGTGTTTCATCAAGTATATTTTTGTTTGATCCAAACGATGAGTTGAGCGACATAACCAGACGTTCGCGGATGGGGTCAATAGGAGGGTTGCTAACCTGAGCAAATAGTTGTTTAAAATAGCTGGATAAATGCTGGCTCTTGTTTGATAGAACAGCCAGGGGAATATCTGCTCCCATGGACCCTATTGGTTCTTTACCTGAAAGCGCCATGGGTTGCAGAATTACTTTCAGGTCTTCAGAAGTTAATCCGAACATGATCTGCCTTTTGGTGAGCGTAGTTCGATCTGGTTTGTACGAAGGTACATCGGACTTAGGAAGTGTTTTTAGCTCTACTTTATTAGCCTGAAACCACTCGCCATATGGCTTTGCAGTGCATATTTCCTTTTTTAATTCTGCGTCACTGATGATTCTGCCTTGTGTCAGATCGGCAATGAACATTTTTCCAGGCTGGAGCCTGTCTTTTAAAATTACGCTGGCGGGATCCACAGGTAATGCACCTGCTTCTGAGGACATAATAATAAGATCGTCATTGGTCAGGCAATACCTAGAGGGCCTGAGTCCGTTACGGTCGAGTGTCGCGCCTACCAGGTTCCCATCTGTAAAACAAACGGAGGCAGGCCCATCCCAAGGCTCCATGATAGATGAAAAATAGGCATAAAAATCTTTTTTGTACGGTTCCATTAAATCGTTTGACTGCCAGGCTTCAGGGATCATCATCATGAGTACCTTGGCAATCGAACGCCCACCCAAAACGAGCAATTCGATCATCCGGTCAAGATTTGCAGAGTCGGAATGCTCCGGATCGCAAATAGGAATCAGTCGTTCCATGTCTTCTTTGGAAAAATGGGCCGATTCCAGCAGCGCTTCATTAGAACTCATCCAGTTAAGGTTGCCTCTTATCGTGTTTATTTCACCATTATGAGCAATATATTTAAAAGGTTGAGCAAGTTTCCACTTTGGAAATGTATTAGTTGAAAACCTTGAATGAACAAGGGCAAGTGCTGTTACCATGCGTTCATCGCTCAGATCAGGAAAGTAGGGCTTTAATTGCAGGGTAGTAAGCTGCCCTTTATATATCAGGGTTTTATAGGATAAAGAAACAAAGTAAAATTCACCGTTGTTGTTATCCACATTGTGCTTTATGTAATGGGCGGTATATTTTTTCAGTACATATAACTTTCTTTCCAGTTCTGCCGGGTCTTTGATTGTTTTATGCCGTACAAATAACTGCTTAATTTTAGGTTCATATTTTTTAGCTGTAGCTCCGATGGGTTCACTATTCACCGGCACGTCTCTGTAGCACAGCAACTCAAATCCCAATTCTGAGATATGTTTATTCAATATTTTGCTGCATTCCTCCCTTACAAGCTGGTTTTTAGGAAAGAAAATCATTCCTACCCCATATTGCCCGAATTCAGGAAGCGTAATTCCTGATTTTTTACACTCTTCTGAAAAGAACCGATGGGGCATTTGAATGAGTATGCCTGCTCCGTCGCCGGTTTCTGGTTCGGCACCCCGCCCGCCGCGGTGATCCATATTTTCCAGCATCTGGATGGATTTCGCAATTATATCATACGACTTTTTACCTTTCAGATTTGCCACAAATCCGATCCCGCATGCATCATGCTCCATTTCAGGAAGATATAATCCCTTATTGATTCGTTGTTCCATCCGTATATGTTGAATTTTGAACAATCTAAAAGAAGAGCCACCTGTAATCCGGAATCTGACTTAGATCTTTGAGATATTACGCCAGACAACGGATAGATTATTGTTTTAAGTTAAAGTGACTCACTATCCGAAGTAACTTTAACTGTAACTAAGCCCCGATGAATTTAAGTCAACAAAAATAAGTAATTATTTTTTAATATTTGGCTGCAAACACAATGAATGAAATAATGTATTTTGATATATGGTTTTTACAAGAGAACATATGTGAAAAACACAACAAAGGTACATTTAGGTATTTAAAATTAACGTAAAATGAGAAAGAGAAGGATTCAGGTGGTTTAAGGTACCTTCAGGTAACCAGGCTTAGGATAACCACTCTGTAACCGGAAAGTTATGTGAAGTATAACTGTTCCGGTTTAACTCTAGAATGCTTTCAAATATAGTTGCTTTTGTAAAGGATAGGCTTGAATGGCTTTTTCATAACAATATGATAGTGTTAATGTTTCCTGTGGTAAGCTTTTTACATGAAACATCATATGAAATAGTAGAAGTACCAATAATTAATTTAAGCTGGTCATTGTATTTTTAAGGATGTTGGATGTCAATTCTTTGGTCTGAAAGTTTCAATAATCATTGCCGGCAATGCATTTTTTCGTTCAAGCATCAGTTCTTCAAATTTCTTGTCATCGATATCAAACATCCGGCTCATCATTGGTTGCACGATATACGGATATACAATAAGTGAAAGCAGGTTTATCAGAAAGGTATGAACAGTTGTTTCCACAATAGTTCCTTTTTCATATTCTTCATAAAGTTGTTGTTCGAGTTTTTGAAAGGTCAGGTGTTTTTTAGTCATAAGCAGTTCTTCGATTTTGTTGGGGTTTTCACGGATTTCGTTCAATACGAACATAGGCAGATCTTTATTTTTCAATAGCATTCGGGTATAAACATCCACCGTCCGGTAGATTTTCATATCAAGCGGCAGGTCTCCGTTGAGTATATTTATTACCGTCGGAATAAACTCACTAAAGGCTTCTTCAAACACTTGCCTGAACAACTTCTCTTTTGACCGGTAATAATAGTTAAGCAACGCTTTATTGACACCCGCCGTATTGGCAATTTCCTCCATTCGAGCACCGGAATAACCTTTCTTCTGAAAGACAATTCGTGCGGCATGCAATACCTTATCTTCTGTGTTATCTAACTGGTTAATCAATATGGTTTAAATATATTATTTAATTAAACGGTTAAAAATAGATTAAACTTTCAACATTTCCAAAATTTTATGGCCACGAATGCAATTCGCGGCTACCTATATCTAATTTTTTTGTGAATAATATGGAGCGTTGCCTCAGATTGCAGATGTAGAGGCAATTCCGAATCTAACCTAATCTTGTGAATTAGAAATCCTAAAATTAATCTATACGAGAATATTTTGTCTTGGAAGAGAAAACGCCTTTATCTATCATATACCGGAGTTCCTTACGGCTTGGTTCAATCAGGTAATAGTCCACTTTTCCATCGCTTTTTTCTTCAGCAGTTACTTTAGTAACCGTCATAAGCATATTTATCGCAACGCTGTCATCCCCATCCATCATTGATACCTCCAGTGTTTTGTTGTCTGTAAATCGGATCAGGTAAACATTCCAGTACCCATGTTGGTCTTCCCTTATGTTCAGGAAATAATAATTCTTCCATTTTTTTATTTCAATGCTATCCGATATATAACCCTCGTCGTTACTGATTTCAAAGCTTACAGCATTTATCTGTAGGGTGTCTTTACCATCCAAATCAAGATAAAATCCGTGAAAATTATCCGGGATCTGTTTCAGCGCTTTCTTACCTTCAGGCTGACTTTCAGTAAAATATACCTCGGTGCAGGCTGCCAGAAATAATAGCATAATTGAAATCATCACTGGATTTTTCATGGCGGATATTTGTTAATTCAAAATATAATATAAATTCGTAACGTGGTAATGTTGTGTAATAATATAAATGCGGAGTCAATTTTTCGTTTTACAACCACATTTTTATTTTAGTAACACCAGATGTTTCCTAATTTACACTTATGAAATCAGAAGTTTATGAATTTGACGCGATTGTAGTCGGATCTGGTATATCAGGAGGCTGGGCAGCAAAAGAATTGACCGAACAAGGTTTAAAGACCCTCGTGTTGGAACGGGGAAGGATGGTAGAACATATCAAAGACTACACTACAACCAATATGTCGCCTTGGGAATTCCGCCACCGCAGTTATGACACATCAAAAATCAAGGAAGAGTATCCAATACAAAGCACAAATTATGCATTCAACGAGGCTACGATGCGCTATTTTGTGAACGATAAGGAAAATCCGTATTCGACACCTGACGACCAACCCTTTCGGTGGATAAGGGGTTACCAGGTGGGAGGTAAATCACTGATCTGGGCCAGGCAGGTGTACCGGTGGAGCAAACTTGATTTTGAAGCAAATGCTAGAGATGGTTATGGTGTGGACTGGCCCATAAGGTATGAAGATATTGCCCCCTGGTATGATTACGTAGAGGAATTCGCCGGTATCAGCGGGCAATCAGAAGGGAATCAAATGATACCCGACGGACAGTTTCAGGCCCCTATGGAAATGACATGTGTAGAAAAACATGTCCGGAATGAGCTGCAGAAGCACTGGAAGGACCGCCTCTTAACCATCGGCCGGGTTGCGCACCTGATGGAACCAAAGAAAAACAGGTCTAAATGCCAGTTTCGAGACCTGTGTTATCGTGGCTGTCCGTACGGCGCATACTTCAGCAGCAACAGTTCCACACTCCCTGCTGCCATGGAAACCGGAAATCTCACGTTACGTCCAAACTCGATCGTGGAATCCATACTTTATGACGACAAGAAAGGGAAAGCCACAGGCGTCAGGGTGCTTGATGCTGAAACCGGAGAAACAAATGAATACAAAGCACGGATATTGTTTTTATGTGCCTCTACGCTGGGTACCACATGGATCATGCTGAATTCCCGGTCTTCACGTTTTCCTAACGGATTTGCGAACGACAGTGGAGTATTAGGCCATTACCTGATGGATCATCATGCGGAGGTAGTTTCTGCGGCTTCTTATGAGGCATTTAACAATAAAACCAGCTATGGAGGTAGGCCAAATGGGATTTACATACCACGTTTTCAAAATGTAAAAGAGACACATTCAGATTTTATCAGGGGATACGGAATGCAGGGAAACAGCTACCAGACCAACTGGAGTTCAGGATTGGAAAAACCTGGATTTGGTGCCGAATTCAAAAAATCATTAACTTCAAACGGAACATGGATCATGCTACTTGAAGCATTTGGGGAGTGCTTACCATATTATGACAACAAAGTTGAATTGGATACCGAAAAAGTGGATAAATGGGGTCTTCCTACCTTACGGATCAGCGCTGAATTCAAAGAAAACGAACAATCGATGCGTAAAGACATGGCCTTATCAACGGCTGAAATACTCGAAGCAACGGGAGGGAAAAACGTCAAAACAAATATTTACGAAGATATACCAGGTTTTGCCGTTCACGAAATGGGCACCGCGAGAATGGGAAGGGATCCTGAGACATCGATTCTTAACGGGTATAACCAATGTCACAGCGTTTCCAACGTATTCATTACCGATGGATCATGTATGGTCTCGTCGGCATGTCAGAACCCGTCTATTACATATATGGCACTTACTGCAAGGGCATGTGCTTATGCGGTTAACGAAATGAAAAAACATAACCTATAGCCAATGAAAAGACGGGAAGCAATACGGAATGCAATAATGGTGTTGGGTGGAGTTGTATCCATCACTTCGATTCCTGCACTCATGTCGGCCTGTGAATCAGACACTGAATTTGAAAGCAAATTATTTACAAAAAAGCAGTTATCAGTGCTTCAGGCAGCTATTGACCGGATCATCCCGGAAACGGATACACCTTCGGCTGTTCAGACCGGGGTGGACCGGTTTATAGAAGTAGTTTTAGTGGAATGCTTTCCTGATATACGTAAAACCGTATTCCTTACAGGACTGAATGCGTTGATCGATCAGAAGTTCAGTACCCTGGAACCGGAAGCACAGGATCAATTACTTAGCTTGTCAGAGGAAAAGGATGACCCGTTTTTCAAGATGTTGAAAGAATTTACCCTTATTGGTTATTTTACCTCAGAGCAGGGAGTGACCCAAAATTTCAATTATATGCCTGTTCCCGGACGTTTTGACGGATGTGTGGATTATTCAAAAGGCATGAAGCCCTGGCGCGGATACAGGTTATAACATGCGGCTAAAATGGCCGGCTTGAGCTCACCCCCTAAAGGGAAAAGCAAGTACACTCTACCTGAAACCGTGTTATCAGTGTAATCGGTTTCATATGTTGTTCAGGTAATTTTTGCATACCTCAATAATTTACCTAACTTAAATTTTCTTAACAAACGACGTCATGAAAAACCAATTATTCCTACTAAGCGCTTTCATTTTCTTTTGCATTTCGTGCGAAGTGAAAGTGGACAAAAGTCCGGTGTTTGAAATTTCATTTTCCGAAGCATTAAGTTCCGGATCATTTGACGGAAGATTATTGCTTTTGATCTCTACCAATGATGAAAATGAACCCAGGTTCCAGATAAGTGACGGGACAACCACGCAGCAGGTGTACGGAGTAGATGTTGCAGGTATGAAGCCGGGCGAGGCGGTACGGGTGGATGGGCAGGCCTTTGGCTATCCCGTGCGGAGTTTAAGTGAACTGGAACCAGGCGAATATTATATACAGGCGTTTCTTCACAAATATGATACCTATGCGCTGGCCAACGGGCACACGGTGTCATTACCCGCAAGCTGGGCGGCCGGATCACGCTGGAACAGAGAGCCCGGCAACTACTACTCCACACCCGTCAAAGTTACCATTGGCTCCGGGAGTAATATTAAAATTATGATGGACCAGGAAATACCGCCTGTCACGGAACCGGAAGACACCAGATACATAAGGCATATCAAAATACAGAGTAAGCTGCTGACCGAATTCTGGGGCCGCCCTATCGAGCTGGGAGCACATGTGTTGCTGCCGGAGGGTTTCGACGCGCATCCGGAAGCCCGGTATCCCCTCATGGTTTTTCACGGCCATTTTCCCAGTGATTTCGGTGGATTCAGGACGGAGCCACCGGATCCTGGTCTTGAACCTGATTACAGCGAAAGGTTTCATCTAGATGGATACAATATAATCATGCAGCAGGAGGCACATGATTTCTACAAAAAATGGATAAGCAATGATTTTCCACGGTTCATTGTCATACTGGTCCAGCACGCCAATCCCTACTACGACGATTCGTATGCGGTGAATTCGGCAAACCTGGGCCCGTACGGTGACGCCATCACTTATGAGCTGATTCCATATGTAGAAGAAATGTTCCGGGGTATTGGCGAAGGTTGGGCACGATTTCTTTATGGCGGCTCCACCGGCGGCTGGGAAGCACTGGCCGTACAGGTGATGTATCCGGATGATTACAACGGCTGTTTTGCCGCATGCCCCGATCCCATTGATTTCCGGGCCTATACGGTTGTAAATATTTATGAAGACGAAAATGCATATCGTATAAAAGGTGCGTTTAAAGAAATAAAAAGGCCGGGACACCGGGATTACCTGGGCCACATCAGTTCTTTCCTTGAAGATATGAACCACCGGGAACTTGCACTGGGGACCCATTCCCGGTCAGGCCAGCAGTGGGATATCTGGGAAGCCGTTTATTCACCGGTGGGCGACGACGGATATCCGGCACGCATCTGGAACAAGGAAACCGGAGAAATCGATCCTAAAGTGGCAATATACTGGCGAGATAACTATGATTTGCGATACATCATGGAACGCGACTGGAAAACACTTGGACCCAAATTGAAAGGAAAATTGCATATCTACTGCGGCGATATGGATAATTATTACCTGAACAATGCGGTTTATCTGACCGAAGAATTTCTGGAAGGCACTACCGACCCTTATTATGACGGTGAAGTGGATTATGGCGACCGGGCCGAACATTGCTGGAACGGAGATCAGCAAAACCCGAATGCCATTTCGAGATTGAGATACAATACCATGTATCTACCGAAAATTCTTAAACGCATAGAGGAAAGCGCTCCCAAAGGCGCGGATCTGACGAGCTGGAGGTATTGAATTCGTACCCCGGATTGCATCCGGGGGATCCAGATTCTAACCTGATTTGTTGAATAACATAGAATCCGGTGTTTTATTGCGCATCAGCCACGAATGCAATTCGCGGCTACGAACACTCCGGGATTTTTTCCCTGACGTGAAAACAGGGTCGAAAATCTTGGTAGTAAATAAAAAAGTACAAATTCTTCTTGCATAATTTAAAATTTATTATATATTGTCTGATTCAATCCGAGGTTATTCGGTCATGGGGCTAAAACTTTGTTTCCTCTTTATACTGCTGGCTTGTGCATCGTATGCACAACGTATTGATAACCTTACCACGGTCCTGGCCGGTGAGCACATCGAGATCACCTTTGACCTGATAGATGACGCGGGTGGCCAGACTTTT
>JACZXH010000024.1 GCA_022571715.1 Bacteroidota bacterium
AATTGAACCTGGGAAAATCAGATTTAAACCTTTGTGGATAGCTCAGGGCAAACTGGATGGGTATTCGCATGTCAGGTAACCCCATTTGTGCTTTCATTGACCCATCCTCAAACTGAACAATAGAATGAATTACTGATTGCGGATGTACTACAATCTCTACCTGCTCAGGTTCAATGCCAAACAGCCATTTTGCTTCGATGATCTCCAGGCCTTTATTCATAAGTGTGGCAGAATCGATCGTAACTTTCGGCCCCATGTCCCAATTAGGGTGCTTAAGCGCCTGTTCTTTGGTTACTTTTTGCAGATAGACTAAGTTTTTTCCCCGGAATGGACCTCCACTCGCCGTAAGTATAATCTTTTCAATCGGGTTTTGGAGCTCCCCAACCATGCACTGAAAAATAGCTGAGTGTTCAGAATCTACCGGATAAATACTGATGCCCTTTTCAGATGCAAGTTTCATAATCAGCTCGCCTGCAACCACCAGTGTTTCTTTGTTGGCCAGGGCTATATTCTTACCTGCTTTAATGGCTTCAATAGTCGGATGTAATCCGGCATACCCCACGGTTGCAGTAAGTACCAGATCTATTGTGTCCATTGAAACCACCTCTGCGATCGCTTCATGGCCAGCATACACTTTTATACCGTGTGGGTCGAGCGCTTCGAAAACGAATTTGTATTTATCTTCATTGCCAATTACCACTACATTGGGCCTGAAAGCTACTGACTGTTCGATAAGAAGATCCGCATTGTTAAATGCAGTAAGCACTTCAACAGCAAGTTTATCATGGTGTAAAGCGATCACTTCTAGCGCTTGTGTGCCTATCGATCCGGTGGAACCCAGAATGGCAATTCGTTTAATATTTGATTGTATATCTTTCAAAGATATTTTCTTATCCGCCCATATAATCCTTTAGCGCATCGGCTATCTTTCTGTCATTCGATAGTCTTGGCACTTTATTCTGCCCTCCTAACTTTCCTTGAGTTTTCATATATTTTCGAAATGCATCAATATGAAGGCTTACGATCTCCAGTTCTTTTAAAATTTTGCCTTGAATAAGATCACAATAATATGAATTCAGATTCTGCAGATGCAAATCTAATTCTTTTTGAAAGGCTTTCAAATCCGTCGGTCTTTTCCCGAATTCTACTAACCATTCGTGGCAGGGCAATCCCACATCAGGATTCACTTTTGGAGCAACCGTAAATTCTACAAGTTCCGTTTCAGGGAATTTCTCCATTGTGGCTTTCATGGCTTTTTCCACCTCCTGCACGATCACGTGCTCCCCGAAAGCAGAAATAAAATGCTTGATACGTCCTGTAACCAGAAGCCGGTAAGGGTTTGTTGAAACAAACTGCACTGTGTCTCCAAGTGAGTACCCCCATAAACCTGCATTACTGTTCAGGATAACAGCATAATGAACACCTGTTTCTACTTCGGTAATTGAAAGTCGTTTTGGATTTTCATCAAAGTATGTTTCTGCAGGGATGAATTCGAAAAATATACCTGAATCAAGCAGTAGCAACATACCTTCTTCAACTTGCGAATCCTGAAAAGCAATAAATCCTTCAGATGCAGGATAGGTTTCGATAGCATCCACTTTTTTGCCAATAGTTTCAAATAACTTCACCTTATACGGTTCAAAGTTCACTCCACCATGCACAAACAGGGAGAAACCTGGAAACACATCTCCAATTTTTTTACCTGTACGTTCCACAATACGGTCAAAATACATTTGCACCCAGGGCGGAATACCGGAAATCAGCGTCATATTTTCAGCCAGGGTCTCGTCTATTATACGTTCTACTTTTTCTTCCCAGTCATCTATGCAGTTGGTAGCATATGTCGGCATCTGATTTGTACGGAGGTATGCCGGTACGTGATGATTTACTATACCAGACAACCTGCCTGTATTTATGTTGTTTTTCTTGTCCAGCACCGGACTCCCGGATAAAAAAATAAGTTTACCATCAATAAATTCTGCATTCCCTGTTTCATGGATGTAGCTCAGTAGCGCGTCTCTGGCGCTTTTGATATGGTTTGACACGGAATCTTTTGTGACGGGTATGTATTTCGTACCGGAGGTTGTACCTGAGGTCTTGGCCAAATATAATGGCGCTCCTTTCCATAATACGTTTTGTTCGCCTGAAATAATACGTTGAATGTAGGGTTTTAATTTTTCGTAATCCCGGATGGGAATAGCTTGTTTGAATTCGTCATAGGCAGTTACCTCATCCAGCCCGTGATCTTTACCAAACCGCGTATTCCGGCCTGTGGCAATTAGATTATTAAATACCTTTTCCTGGCTTTCCCCGGGCGATGCCGACCATGCTTTTTGCTGCTTCATGATATAGCTTGCAAATGGTTTACTTAAAAAAGACCGGATGCCCATCTTATTTTTTACTGAGTGTAAGAATGATTTTCTGATTCAATGATTTGGGTAAGTTGCTAATTAATGTATAAGTATGTGCGTTTAGTTTTCACTCCTAAGATATTGATTTTGTGCCGTAGGCATCCCTTCGAGGTTCGCTTTGGCTCATTTTCTACCATTCTTTTTATAAGCACATCGAAGATCGTGTCAATTTGTGGCTGACTATCTCTGCCATTTATGGCGTGGTTAGTTTATCATACTTATTCAAAAGGATAAATCTTGTGTGACCTAAACGCATATATCTATTGATGTAACTAATCACCAGCTTTTTAATGATAAAAAATGACTCAGTAGGTATTGATACCTTTTCATTATGAATCGCTTCAATGATTCATGCAAAAGTAGGTATTATATGTATGTTTTTAAGCAATTAGCCTGTTTATGAAGTGCTGCCTATCACGAACGCCCGGAATTGAACGAACGCTGGCATAAGTGTAACAAGAGCTGTCATCAGCACAGAATCTGTTTTTCAACATTGCATCATTGCGAAAATGCCAAAATGTCATGTAAGGAAGTTGCACGGTATTTGTACAGTTGAAGATCAGAAGACAAAATATACATAAACCATGAAAAAATTTGCAGGAATTATCATTATCAGTTTTATTTCAGGATTGGGAGGTGCCTTTCTATTTGTTAATTATATTGAGACCAATTCAACATACTCCGAAATTGCGCCCTTACAAATAAAATCCGTTGAGAATCAGGATTCTCAACGGATTCCTGAGCCATCTACAACCAGGGTTACATTAAATTCGAATGATTCACCATATCTTTTCGAAGATTTTACAAAGGCCTCGGCACGTGCAACAGCGAGTGTGGTGTATATCAAAAATATATCAGCGCGTACGTATGGCTACTCCTTTTTTGACTGGTATTTTGGTGAAAGCCGGAGAAGCATTGAAACTGTAAGCAGCGGCTCGGGTGTGATCCTAACCCCAGACGGATATATTGTCACCAACTATCACGTTGTAAAAGGTGCAGATAAAATCGTTGTAGAGCATAATAAGAATCAATATACTGCACAACTTATCGGCACTGACCCTTCTAGCGATCTGGCCGTAATCAAGATCGATGGTTCCGACCTGCCTGCTATCCACACTGGTAACTCGAGAAACCTGAAAGTTGGCGAATGGGTACTGGCTATAGGAAACCCGTTCAATCTGACTTCTACTGTAACCGCCGGCATTGTAAGTGCAAAAGGCAGAGTACTAAATATTCTTGAAGGTAAATTTCCGATCGAGTCATTTATTCAGACCGATGCAGCCATCAACCCGGGAAATAGCGGCGGTGCACTCGTGAACAAAACGGGTGACTTAATTGGTATCAATACGGCCATTCTTTCCCGCACCGGATCATACGCAGGATACGGATTTGCAGTACCGGTGGACATTGTTAAAAAAGTGGTGCATGATATTATCGAATACGGCGAAGTGCAAAAAGCTTTTATGGGTGTGAATGTAATTGATCTGACGTCCGAAATTGCCAGGAACCTTGATATTAAAATAGACCGTAACAAAATAAATGGAGTTGTGATAAAGTATATTCAGGATGAAGGTGCGGCCTATAAAGCTGGCCTGAAAGAAGGTGACATTTTACTTCAGATCGATGAAAATTCAATCAACTCGCGAAGTGATTTTGAAGAGGTTATCAGCTATCATTCTCCGGGCGACATCATCTCCGTTAAATTTATCAGAAATCAAAAGATGATCGATAAACGGATTACGCTTACAAACCGGGAAGGCAACACCGAAATCGTGACAAGAGAAATTTTCTCTTCGGAATACCTCGGAGCTGATATTGAATCTGTTTCGAAGGTGGAACGCGACCTCATGGGTATCGACTATGGTGTAAAAATACTGAAAGTGTATGATCATGGTTTAATGAGCAATCTCGGGCTGGAAGAAGGTTTTATCATTACGGATATAAATTACACCCGGATCAGAGAACCCAAGCAACTGGTAGAAGCGCTGAGTAATTACCGCGGACGTGTAACAATCGCAGGCATAGATGCCTCCGGAAGAAAAGGATATTATACGTTTTATCTGAGGTAAACAGGAGGTAATGAACGCATCGGTAACGCGTTAATATACAGGGCGTATTTTCAGTTTTCTTTTGATGTCTTCCACTGAATTTCTGAAATTAGAATTCGTATCCATCAGATCATTGATGGATTGCACCGCATGTATAACCGTGCTGTGGTCACGTCCTCCAAAGTGGTATCCGATCGACTTCAATGAATGATTTGTATATTCTTTGCTGAAATACATCGCAATCTGCCGTGCAATAACGATTTCTTTCTTGCGGGTCTTGTCCTTCAATTGGTCCACTTTTAACTTATAGTATTCCGAAACGGTTTTCTGAATGTAGTCGATACCCACCTCTGATTCAATGTCGTGTACAATGTTTTTCAAAACCTGCTTGGCAAGCTCAAGATCTATATCTTTCCGATTGAGCGACGCCTGGGCCACCAGCGATATCAGCACACCTTCCAGTTCTCTGATATTGGTATCGACACTATATGCCAGGTATTCAACCACATCACCGGGTATTTCAATACCCTCCGACTCAATTTTATTGTTGATAATAGCAATTCTTGTTTCGAAATCCGGTAGTTGTAAATCAGCCGTCAGTCCCCATTTGAACCGTGACAACAACCGTTCCTGAAGTCCTTTAAGGTCTCGTGGGGAACAGTCGCTGGTCATTACAATCTGCCTGGACGATTGATGTAGGTGATTGAATATATGAAAAAATATCTCCTGCGTTTTTTCCTTGCCACTAAAAAACTGCACATCGTCAATGATCAGCACATCTACCTGCAGGTAAAAATTAGTAAACTCCTGTATTTCGTTATTTTGTACAGCTTTGATAAATTGATTAATAAATTTTTCGGAGGAAACATACAGGACAAATTTGTCCGGAAACTGCCGTTTTATGTCGTTTCCGATGGCATGCCCAAGGTGAGTTTTACCAAGACCGACGCCACCATAAATCATCAGTGGATTGAAGGAAGTAATTCCCGGCTTTTTTGCTACAGCATATCCGGCTGATCTTGCAAGTCTGTTGCAATCGCCTTCAATGAAATTATCAAACAAATAAGAAGGATTCAACTGCGAATCCAATTGATATTCCTGAACCACATCTACTTTAAAAGGCCCTTTGTAATCAGCAGCTTGGTGCCCGCTACCATACCGCTGCTTCGGAGCATATGCTGTAGGGCTTTTATTAGGGTATTTTACCGTATATGGCAACGAACCATTCGTACCTTTATCCACGATAACAGAATATTCAAGTTTCCCATTTGGGCCCATAACAGCGTTTAAAGCAAGTTTTAGTACATGCACATAGTGCTCTTCAAGCCACTCATAAAAAAACTGGCTGGGTACCTGAATGGTCAATACATCGTCTTCAAGTTTTATCGGTTCAATAGGCTCAAACCATGTCTTATAAGTCTGCCCACCTATCCGCTCCTTAATTATCTGGAGACATTCATCCCATGCTGTCTTGCTGTCCGGGTTCATTTATTAATACAAGGAATTCATTCTATAATAAATCGAAAGTGGGTATCAAATTTGGTAAAAAATATCCTAACAAAAAAATGTAAATTTACTTGACTTTACCGAATCATTAAATGCAGAAAATGAAGCCATTTTAATTTATTATTTTATTTGATATATATAATTTATTATTTCTAATATGCAATACAAAAAATCGAAATACAAGGCTCCACTAGTAACTTTTATCATAATAAATTCAGTTAAATTTAAACCCTGAAAAATGAATGCCTATTTATGAATGAAGGTATAGAAAAAGAATTAACGTTCAGTGAGTTTTTACCAGTTTCAAAAAGTGACTGGATCAATAAAGTGAACAAGGAACTCAAGAATCGTCCGCTTTCTGAACTGGACTGGAAGCCGTTTCCCGGAGACGACGACTTTGAATTGAACCCATATTATGATGCAGAAGATACCGGCGAACTGGCTTATTTAAAGGCTTATCACAACTCTAAGGCAGGTAGTTCAAATGGATGGATCAATTATGTAAAAATTAAGGTCGGCGAGGAAGCCTCAGCACGCAATATTGCTTTGGACTACATCGCCCAGGGTGCAACCGGTGTCATCTTTGAATTAGACCGTCCGTGCAGTTTTGATCAGCTACTAAAGGGATTACCAGAGGCAAATACAGAAATTTCATTTATAGCAGAAAATTATCCTGGGTTCCCGGATGATTACGGCGATTACCTTAACCGGATGGTTACAGCTGCGGGTCCGCCTTCCGGATTTATCAGGACAGACATGATTACTGGGTTACAGATACTTACATCTGGAAAAAACGTGGTTGAAAAGCGGGTTCTCTTCCTGCAAGCCGACGTTGTATTAAATCCGTTTGAAGAATTATACGCTATACTCCGGCAGGCTTTGAAAATCATGGAAGCAGGCCTTGATGCCGGATTACAACCGAAAAACCTGTCCGGCCAGTACTTTATCATTTCCAACACAGGTCTGGATTATTTCATAGAGATTGCAAAATTGCGGGCCTTACGCATACTTTTTCGGGCATTTGTTTCCGCTTATGGCGTAACCGGAAATAAAATAAAAGACGTATATATATTAAGTGTTTCTCAAAAATGGATCAATGATACATACGCTCCCCATGAAAATATGCTGAAAAACACTTCAACTGCTTTGTCGGCGATTATCGGAGGATGCAACGGCCTGTTGATAGAGTCTGAAAATGAAGAACCACTTTCCAGACGGATTGCACTGAATGTATCTACCATTATTAAAGAGGAGTCCTATCTTGACAAGGTATCAGACCCGGCGGCAGGTTCCTATTTTATAGATCGCGTTACACATCAGTTAATTAAGGAAACGTGGAATAGGTTTACAAAAAATACGGGAAAATAATGATTGGAAATACACAATGATACCGGATTTTTCAAATATAAATTTCAATACACTATATCCAACTCAAAGGATTAAACGATACGGATCATGGAGCAGTGCGGAAAACATATCCATTGCTTCGTTTTATAATGAGGAATCCGTAAAGAAACTGGATCATCTTTCTTTTTCTGCAGGTATTCCTCCGTTTGTCAGGGGGCCTTATGCATCGATGTATGCGATCAGGCCCTGGACTATCAGGCAGTATGCCGGGTTTTCTACTGCGCGGGAGTCCAATGCATTCTATCGACGTAATCTGGCAGCAGGTCAGAAAGGGTTGTCAATCGCATTTGACCTTGCCACGCATCGCGGCTACGATTCGGATCATCCACGGGTTATGGGTGATGTAGGAAAAGCAGGTGTGGCCATTGATTCCATTTTGGATATTGAAATTCTGTTCAAGGATATCCCCCTGGATCAGATGTCCGTTTCGATGACCATGAACGGAGCGGTGCTACCGGTAATGGCATTTTATATTGTAGCTGCCGAAGAGCAGGGTGTCTCACAAGAAAAATTAACGGGAACCATTCAGAATGATATCCTGAAGGAATTTATGGTAAGAAACACATACATTTATCCGCCTGTTCCCAGCATGCGAATTGTAGCAGACATATTCGAATATACGGCGAAGTACATGCCCCGGTTCAATTCCATAAGTATTAGCGGTTATCACATGCAGGAAGCGGGAGCTACCGCCGATATCGAGCTCGCATACACGCTAGCGAACGGGCTGGAATATCTGCGTACAGGACTAAAAGCAGGACTTGATATCGACATATTTGCCCCCCGGTTTTCATTTTTCTGGGGTATCGGAATGAACCATTTTATGGAAATAGCCAAAATGCGTGCTGCCAGGTTGTTGTGGGCAAAGATAGTCCGGCAGTTTAATCCTGAAAAAGCAAAATCCATGGCCTTGCGAACCCATTGCCAGACATCAGGCTGGAGCCTGACCGAACAGGATCCCTACAACAATGTAACAAGAACCACGATTGAAGCAGTGGCAGCAGTACTGGGTCATACGCAATCGTTGCATACTAATGCCCTGGATGAAGCTATCGCTCTGCCGACTGATTACTCCGCACGCATTGCCCGAAACACCCAAATGTTTTTGCAAAATGAAACGGGTATCACCAAAATCGTGGACCCCTGGGGAGGTTCTTATTTTGTGGAGAAACTAACACACGATCTGGCTTGCAAAGCCTGGAAGCATATCATGGAAATAGAAGATCTGGGAGGCATGGTCAAGGCCATTGAGGCCGGTATCCCTAAAATGAGAATTGAAGAAGCGGCGACACGTAAACAGGCACGAATTGATGCCGGTAAAGATATCATTGTTGGAGTGAATAAATACAGGATCACAAAAGAAACCGATATCGAACTGCTTGAAGTAGATAATACCAAAGTAATAGGCGAGCAAATGTCCCGACTCAAAACATTAAAATCCGAACGCAACCAGGACGATGTGGAAACCGCGCTTTCGACTTTAACAAAATGCGCAGAAACAAATCATGGGAATCTTCTGGAATTTGCAGTAACAGCTGCAAAACACAGGGCAACACTGGGTGAAATAAGCTCGGCGCTCGAAAAAGTATTCGGAAGACATCAAGCATCAAATCTAACTATTTCAGGAGTGTATTCAGGAGAAATGGAAAAAGACAAAAATTTCATAAAAGCCTTAAAATTATCTGACCGGTTTGCTGTTGTTGAAGGCAGAAGGCCCCGTATTATGGTGGCTAAAATGGGACAGGACGGACACGACCGCGGTGCCAAAGTAGTGGCAACTAGTTTTGCAGACCTTGGATTTGATGTTGACATTGGTCCTCTTTTTCAAACGCCCGATGAAGTGGCCATGCAGGCTGCTGAAAACGACGTACATATAATAGGAGTTTCCACCCTGGCAGCCGGGCACAAAACACTCATTCCGCAACTGATAGAAGCGCTGCATAAAATTGGCAGAGAAGATATAATGATCATCGCAGGAGGTGTTATTCCTGCTAGGGATTATAAGTTCCTGTACGAAACCGGCGTTAGCGAAATTTTTGGCCCAGGCACGGTAATTGCGATAGCTGCACTCAGAATCCTTGAAAAACTTATGGGCAATCAAGTTTGAATATATGGTGGTGCCTGTTCTTATTCGATTTATCGTTTAATAACCAGTAATAGAATTGATAGGATAAAACACACCAGTTATAGTCCATTTTAAATATACAATATCAGTATTCATTTGAATATGACTTACAAAACCAGTAAATTTCAAGTTAAGAATCGAATATTTTTCCTATGAAAACTATTGTTCACTTTATTCTTGTAATTCTGCTTATTCAACCTGCTTTTGCCCAAAGTTGGGAAAAAGATCTATTGGCTATTGATGCAGCATATAACCGTGGTGATTACATAAGCGCTGCTAATCTTAATGAAAAGTTTGAAAAAAAGGTTATAAAAAAGCTCGGTAAAGAAAATGAATACATGGTCATCTATGCCTATAAAGCTGCACGTAACAATCTGGCCAACGGGTACCTCAATTCATTTGTTCAGCATATTGACAAGGCCATTGAATTTAGTAAAAAAAATTACGGTTCAGATTCAAAAAAATATGCCAACCTGCTCATAAATGTTTCGGGACTTTGGATAAAATTCGGAAACTACACAAAAGCAGCATCTTATTTAACACAGGCAGAAAATATACTAAAAAGCGGTGGTGAAATATCCGACGACGACAAAGTTGCAATCGATTTCAACAACGCTGCCATTTACTCAGGCAAAGGATTTTATACAGAAGCTATTAAATTTATTGACAATCATCTTGATTATTATCAGGCAAGGGCTATCAGCAGAGAGGCATACATAGATGATAAATCAGGAAAACTCAAGACTAAAAAGCTTTCTGAAGCGGAAATATTTGTAAGATTCGGGGATTATGCCGATCTGCTTAATCTGAAGGCAAGAACATTCTGGAAGCAGGGCAGTGTAAATCGGGCCGATTCAGCCTTTGAGCGTACACGGAGTTGGATCGAAGATCAGAAAGAACTGGGAAAAAAAAGTATTCCATGGGTACAAAATATGCTCTGGCAATGGCAGATGTTCTACGAATATGGTGTTAAAAAATCAGAAGCACGAAGAAATTTCGAAGAGGCGCTGTTCAAGCTGAAAATTAACCACAATGAATCTCATTACCTGGCACTTGAAATATACACGACCCTGCTGGAAGTATATCTTGCGAACAACGATAACGCACGTTACAAGAACCTGAGAAGTGAATATGAAAAAGTAATCAACAGGTACTTTAAAAAAAGTAGCCTGCATAATATCAACCTGGAAGTTGTAGCGATGACTTCACGCCTTGACAGGGAACGAACAAAAAATCTGGAAGCCAAAACGCTTGATCTTTTAAATAACACAAACGCCTTACCTGAATATCATCCGAAGAGAATTGAACTTCTAGACTTTCTTTATACGGTTTCGATTACTGATAAAAACTATGTGAATGCGGAACGGTACCTTAACGATATGCTCGAAATTAAAAGAGTGCTCTATGGCGATGATGCCATCGAATATCACCTCGGACGACTGCAACTTGCCGGTTACTACCTGTCATTTACAAATAAATATGAAGAAGCTAATGAGATTTTTGAAGAAAGCTTCTCCAAGATTGTGCAACCAAACATTGATATCTGGCATGTTGCATATGTAAATATTCTTAATAACAAAGCCATTTATTTTGAAGGTGCAGATAAGTATCAACAGGCTTCGGAAATGCTGGATGAAGCATTGAGGGTAACCCGAACGGTTTATGATAACACCGATGTGAATTATGCAATTGAACTTGAGAAAATTGCACGTTTACAAATCAAAATCGGTGAATATGACAAAGCCGATAAAAATATAAAAGTAGCCCGTGCTCTTCTTTTTGAAGAAAGAAAAAACAGCCAAACCGTGATTTTCTATGTACAGGCGTTGGAAACCAGTGCAAAACTCAAAGCTATAAAAGGAGAATTAGGCGATGCAGAGGATGAACTTATCCGATCGCAACGTATGTATTTCAGGGCAACAAACCTGATGGGTTATGATGAACTGGCATCTAATATTGACATTGCTGATTTACATATACTTTTCGGAAGGTATTCAAGGACCAAAGTGGTTCTTGCTGATGCGCTTGCCCAGTATGAAAATATTTATGGTAAGGACTCCCGTAAACTGATTCAACCCCTTGTGAGTATGGGTCACCTCTCTCTTACAGCAGGTGAATTCACGGAAGCAACCAATTATGCTATTCGAGCAAATGAAATTGCAGTCAAGGCTTTTGGTGAAAATTCGTCTAAAAACGCACCTACTTTAAGGCTATCTGCTGAAATAAAGGCGGAATTGGGAGACTACGATGAAGCACAGAAAAACATTGTAAAAGCCATTGAAATCCAGGAAAAACAATTTGGCAGAGAACATATTGATGTGGCCAAATCATTGTCGGAGTTGGGTATCATTAAACTTTACAAAAATGACGACCTGAAAGAGATAGAATCCATTTTCAATGAATCACGGACAATAATAAGTTCAAAACTTGGTGAAACGAATCCGCTGTATGCCGATGTTCTTACCCGTTTATCCGAAGTTTATATCTTTTCAGAACGCTACACCGATGCTTTCGAAGAACTCAACGAAGCACTCAAAATATGGGAATTGAGTGTTGACAGGAAAAAGAATGTGAATAAGGCTGAGATTCTCGTTTTAAAAGGAGATGTGTTTTATTTTCTTAAAAATTATAACCAAGCCGAAATCAACTACCTTGAAGCTAAAAAACTTTATGACCGCTTCTTCAATAAAAACCATCCCGAATATGTAAAAATCATTTCCAAACTAGCCAAAGTTTATTTCATGGAGGGTGATTCCAAACGAGCTAAGCGGAATATTGATGAATCCTTACTTAATTATAGCATATTTATTAAAAACTACTTTCCTGCCCTAAGCGAAAGGGAAAAAGCACGGTATTGGAATACGATCAAACCGGTATATGAATTTTATAATACCCTGGCGCTGGAACTTATGGATGAATTTCCTGATATGAAAAAGGAAATGATGAATCATGCACTGGCAACAAAAGCATTGCTGTTGAATAATTCTATTAAAATTCGACGAAGAATTCAATCGAGTAATGATACATTGCTGATCAGCAAATACAATGAATGGCAAAGCAAAAATGAATCTTTGATTGTTGCCATGTCCATGAGTGTTGACCAACTGTTAGAAAACGAGATAGATGTGGATAGGCTTACTAATGAGCTGGAAGAACTCGAAAGAGAGATCAGCCAGAAATCTGAGTTGTTTGCAAAAGATATGAGCGATGATGAAATAACCTGGGAGCAGGTGAAAAACGCTTTAAAGCCCAATGAAGTCGCTATAGAGATGGTGCGGTTCAGATATTTTAATCATGTGTTTACAGATTCGGTCTTGTACGCAGGTTTATACGTAAAAAATGACGGGTCCATGAAAGCACCAGGTTTGATACTGATCACAAATGGAAAACAACTAGAAACACGCTATTTCAAATACTACAGGAACATCATCTATTTCAAGGGAAAAGACCAGTTCTCCTACGAGAATTTCTGGGAACCCATTGTAAGCAAAGTGGGGGCTTCATCAACCATTTACCTTTCGGCAGATGGCATTTATAATCAAATCAATCTCGAAGCGATTCCGACCGGAGATGGTAAATATGTGCTTGATAATTCAAATATAATACTGGTAAGTAATACAAAGGATATATACTTGCGAAGTAAGCGTGCAACACAGGTAGAAACTTCAAACAGTGCCATCATGTTTGGAAATCCTACGTTTTATATTTCCATGATCGACAAGAAAGATATAACCATTTCACAACTTCCAGGTACTGAAAAAGAGGTGGAACAACTGAACCGGTTGCTTTCACAGCGAGGCTGGAATTCGATAGCATACATGGAAACTGATGCAAGCGAAGCGAAGGTAAAAGAACTCGATAATCCTAAAGTGTTTCATATTGCGACGCACGGTTTTTTTACCCCTGCTATTGAAACGGAAGGTACTGGGCCAAGTCAGGCAGGTGCGGCCGCATCGCAGAATCCGTTACTCCGAACCGGTTTACTGCTTGCCGGCGCCGGCGATTTGCTCAACAAAACCAAATATAATTACAATATGGAAGACGGTATCCTTACCGCCTATGAAGCCATGAACCTTAGCCTGGATAATACCGATCTGGTAGTGCTCAGTGCCTGCGAAACGGGACTTGGTGACCTGAGTGTGGGCGAAGGCGTTTACGGCTTGCAACGGGCATTCATGGTTGCCGGTGCAAAAACCCTGATAATGAGCATGTTTAAAGTGAATGATGAAGCCACGCAAAAACTAATGATCAGTTTTTATCAAAAATGGCTCGATACCGGTAACAAACGACAATCTTTTATTGATGCTAAAAAAGAGTTGAGAAACGAATTCCATGAACCTATTTACTGGGGTGCATTTATTATGATCGGCCTGGATTAATTTATTATATCGCCGAAATTATTTCGCATCAAAAACTCCAGGTAAACGTCCTTAAAATACTGAACATCAGGTTCAAGGACCATCGCTTTTTCGTAGCAGGTAGTAGCATCTAGCAAGAGATTGCTTTGCTCATAAAATTCGGCAAGTACCAGCTTATCAAAGGCCGAACCGCTGTTGAGTGCAGCTCGCAGCTCGCCTATTTCATTAACAAATGCATCAGGCTTGTCACGGGAAACCTTAGTGATCGAATAATCGTTTGATCCTCTTCCGTTTGTACTTATTGAAACAATTACCATGTCCCGTTCTTTCAGCTTTTCGTCCGAAAAGTTCAGTGAAATAATCGGATTGCTGGTTTTAACTTCAAGTATTATTTCATCATAAAGGTTCTTGACTACTACGTTATAATCTGCTACATCCTCAATTGGCTTCCACCTGATGATGGCTATCGTATCATACAATACGGAAGATTTTCGCAGATAAGCATGAATAGTTACAACTTGGCGCTCAACTGCACCGGTTACGCTTGCATAAGCCTTCCGGTTGCTTTCCCTAGCTTCAGGAGCCATCTTACTTACCAGATAACTTGTATATTTATTTATCAAACCGGCTTCTGCATTTTTAAGTTTTGCAGTAAGTTCGTCTATACTATATTCTTTTGTGTCCTCATTTTTCAATTCCATCGTTTCGCCCGACGAACCAAGTAAAGCAACATAACCCTTTGCAGCCACTCTTAACACATCTCCAGCATGCAGCTGTGATCCTGGTTTCAGAATCATCCAGTTTTTTTCTGATGTGATATGGTATGAATTATCTCCTTTTGAGATAATTACTTTAAACAAATAATCCTGGGCTGTGGTATAGTAAGTTGCCGAAAGCAGAACGAAAATAATTAATCCGAATTTTTTCATAACCATAATGTTTTAAACCATAAATATATTAACACCTTGCTGTTAATACACAAATTTACCTAAAGGTAAACACCCAGATGAATGAAAACAATGCACACCCTCATAAAATAAAACAATACGTATTTTCCCTCCTAAATCGGCATGCATTGTGCGATTGGCATCCTCCATAAGAATCATTCAGACCTACTGCGACAAATACACGCCGTGGCTTTACGGCTGACTGGGGCGGACTTAAAAGTGAAGCCTTTAGTCAGACAATGCCACGGCGTGAGAAGCATCTGTTATTTACTATCCGGTTAACTTATTACCAGATCCTTCGTTCCACTCAGGATGACGACTTTGGCGCGGAGGGTGATTTGATTGAAGATACCTGAAAATTGCAATTTTTTAGTCCGTCATTCTAAACGAAATGCCTCCTGCCTCGAGATTGCCATGAGCGACGGTGGGCAGGCAAAATCTGTCATTAACTACTCGGTAAATTATTAACAGATCCTTCCTGCACGTCCTGTCTGTACCCGACTTATTGGGAGATTAGGAATAGATTCAGGTTAAATCTGATCATTATTGATTTAATCAATTTTATCTGTGTACTTGTTTCGCATAAGAAACTCCAGGTAGGCATCGTTGAAGTAATCTACACCAGGATTTTGCCGAATGGCATATTCATAGCGAGTCAGGGCATCTAGCAACAGCTCATTCTGCTCAAAAAATTCCGCTATGATCAGGTGGCTGAAGGGAGATTCGGGGTCGAGCACGCTTTCCAGTTCTTTAAGTTTTGAACTGATTTCAGCGTCTGTTTCATCTATTCTTTGGATAGCATAGTCACCGGAAGCAGTTTCTATATCATTTTTAAGACTCACATTTATAATTACTATACTTTTCCCTTTTATAGCCTCATCATTGAAATCAAGCTCAAAATAGGGTTTTTCAGTATCAAAAATCCGTATTACATCTTCGAATATATGTTTGAGGGTAACCACATAACCGCCGGCATTCTTTGAAGGATCCCACCTGATCACAGCATTCGAACTATACAGGTTGGCATTAGTATCTATAAAGAGTGCAATTCCTTCGTGCCCTCTTTCGGTGGCTGCGATCAATTGGATGTACGTATTTCGGTTGGCTTCGCGCGATTCCGGGGCCATCTTACTTAACAGATAGTTGAGAAACTGGGTGGCAAGGCCTTGCTCTAATTTAGGTACAAGATCAACTAATTCTTCAAATTTGTACGTTTTAGGTTGAATGTGCTTTAGTTCCACCAATTTACTCTTGCCAAACAGAAGGGCAACATACCCTGATGCCGATGTTTTCAACTCATCTCCGGTAAAAATACCTGTTCCGATTTTTACTTTTTCCCATTCATTTTGTTCTGTCCGCACAAAGTTGTCGCCCTTAGATACAATCACCTCAAAATAATCATCCTGTACCTGTGCCCATGTCATGTCATATACTGTTGACATGACAAAGGTCAATAAAAGGAAAATCAATAACCTTTTCATTACATATTCCTTACACGTGGAATACTACAATATATAAGCACCCTCTTAAAATATCAGAATTTTCATTTCTTGATGAAACCGCTTAATCTATCTTATCGCTGAATCCGTTTCGCATCAGAAACTCCTGATAAGCTTCCTTGAAATATTCTACATCAGGCGATTGATTGATGGCATATTCATAACTTGTGAGGGCATCGAGCAGCAGATCATTTTGTTCGTAAAATTCTGCCATGATCAGATTGCTTATTGATGAATTGGTATCAAGCGTAGATTTGAGATTGTTCAGTTCAACGGTATATTCTTTTGCTTCACTCTCATTTACACGCTGTATGGCATAATCGCCAGAATTGGAATCCTCGTCTCCTTTAATGCTTACATTCACAATTACCATTTCCATTCCTTCAAGCCTGCTATCATTGAAATCCACTTTAAAGAAAGAATCTTTGGTTTCGGCAACCATCAAAACTTCATCAAACCAATCTTTCAGTACAATTTGATAGGCTTCAGCTCCGTCCTGCGGATCCCATCGTATAATCGCTATAGGATTGTAAATATCTGCTGAAGTCGGCATAAAGAATTTTATTTGCTGGAACGATCCCCTTTCGGTAGCCCCAGTTATGCTGGCATATTTTTTCCGGTTTTCCTCCCGTGCTTCGGTAGACATTTTGCTCAATACAAAATCGGCATACTTACTTACAATTCCGTCATCACTGCCACCTACCTGTGCTTTAAGATCGTTGACGTTGTACTCTTTGGCTTCTTTAAGCTCAATCGGCTTGCCCGAAGCTGAAAGTAGTGCAAGATAGCAGTCGCCAGTGGTTTTGATCACATCGCCACTTTGTAATTTTGTTCCGGTTCTTAATGGTTCCCAACTCGATCCGGCAGCCGTCTTATACGTATTTTGTCCTTTGTTAGCAAGGACCTTGAAAACGTAATCCTGCGAAAATGAAGAAATACTTATCATTGATGCAGTAATAATTAGAAATAACAGTTTTCTTTTCATGGTTTTATAAGTTTATCAATGGTTTATACATTATGCTCCTTAATGGTAAACAGTTCTCTTCTTTTTTCTTTTTGAAATATGTTGTATCCCACCCCATAAAGTACCTCTAATGCATCTCCGGCAAGTAAAATTACAATTATGGAAAGGGTTAACTCCATTTCGATTGCATACCAGTGAAATACAAAAATAATCAATCCTAATATAATTATTACTTCTGACAGTTGTATTAATTTAGTAATGCCATCATACCACAAAGGTAATTTCCTGTAAATTATGGTAAATAATCCAACATTCAAAAAACAAAGAATAACGGCTACAATATATCCCTTTACATCGGACATTTTATCAAGATAGTCCTCATTCAGTACCATAGCCGTAATGTTGGCATGAATTACCACACCGTACATATCCAGGCCGGCACGGCCAGCATACTTGAGATTCATAGGTGTAAAAAATTTATCTTCAATCCAGTATGGCTCTAAAAAACTTTCTCCTACATGGCCTAAAAGCACAATTTTATCTTTTACAAGACTTGGATCAAAATTTTCTTCCAGTACATCCTCCACATCGAGGGCAAAAAATTTCGGCCTGTTATCCAGCGTAAGCATGGTTAACACGTTTCCCCTGTAATTAATAATTTCCTCCTCATTGTTTCTTGCTAAAAACCTTTCCGCTGCTTCAGGGTTTACATAAGAAGCAAGTTTTACGCCAAATGCCATTTGCTCAATCACTTCACCTGAAATGGTATCCTTGTACTGCATTTTTGGGTAGAACTCACGCACCACCTTATATTCCTCCTGCTTTGTACCGGCAGTTTCAGCTATTAGATTTACGATTCCCATCTCCGCATATTGATTAAATAACGGATGAGAGGTTTTAATGAAATAATAGTATGGATCATCCACATCGCCTGGCGCCATAAATTTGCTGCCAAGCACGAGGTTTTCAACCTTCGATAATGCATCCGCCAGAATTAAATCACCAACCGAATCCGCCATTAAGCTGCCGAAAAATGTATCAATGCCGATTACCTTCGGATTATATTTGTTTAATATGTTGATTTGCCGGGCAATGTCTCTTCTGCCCAATCTTCCATAGTTTACAATCAAAATGGTCGTGTCAAATGCAGGCTCTTCTCTGATTTTTTCGTTTGAAAAAATCTGATCTGTAATTTTCATATCTTCCAGGGCATCGACAACAGGATCGAGAATACTGAATATGGCCAGAAACTGATATGCGAACGCCATAAAGACAAAAATAAAAATGGTGCCAATTATCGTATCCTTCCAGAATTTCCAGGTTTTTAACATAATGATTTCAGGTTTTTATGTTTTCAGAATACAATTTAAACTATTTTACGATTTTTTGTTATAAATATTGGACTTGTTGATACATTTATTAGGCATATGATACAAAAGAGGCTTCACATCGAAGAATACGTAAAGGGAGTACTTGCATGTGATAAGGTAGTACTCGGCCGTGCCATTTCGCTGATCGAAAGTAATGCAGAAGAAGACCTGAAGCTTGCCGATACTGTAATGAATGAGCTGATACCTCATACAGGTAATTCCATCAGGATAGGAATAACCGGCGTGCCCGGTGCAGGTAAAAGTACTTTTATTGAAACATTCGGCAACTTCCTGACAGAAAAAGCAGGTAAAAAACTTGCCGTGCTGGCGATTGATCCTACAAGCAAAAAGTCAAAAGGGAGCATTTTGGGTGATAAAACCCGTATGGAAAAACTTGCTTCCAGTAAAAATGCATTTATCAGGCCCTCACCTACAGGTAAAACCCTTGGTGGGGTTGCCGCCAATACGCGTGAAGTTATGCTTTTATGTGAAGCCTCAGGCTATGAAGTGATCATCATCGAAACGGTGGGTGTGGGACAGTCCGAATCCACCGTAAAAGAAATGGTGGATTTTTTTTTACTTCTCGTGCTTGCAGGCATGGGAGACGAGCTTCAGGGGATAAAAAAAGGAATCATTGAAATGGCAGACCTCATTGCGGTGAATAAAGCTGATGGTGATAATAAAATAAAGGCTGAAAAAGCCAGAAATCAACTTGGCATGGCTCTTCACCTTTTTCCTCTTCCCGAATCAGGAATGCCAGTAAAGACACTTACATGTTCGGCGTTAAACAATACGGGTATCGAAAAAATATGGGAAGAAATAACCAGCTATGAAAAACACACCAAAGATTCAGGATTTTTTCACAAAAACCGTAAAGAACAACATGTACGCTGGTTGCATCAATACATAAAAAACAAACTGGAGTCTGATTTTTTTCAAAACCAACAAATACAATCGGAATTATCCCGCATTGAAAAAAACGTCTCAGAAGGAATCATTTCACCGCTTCAGGGCAGTGTAATTCTGTTAAATTTATACCGTCAGTCCGGATAATTTATCAGGTAATTGTATTTTGGGCATTACGCAGGCTTGATCTCCATCGCAGAACATAAGAAAATGGCTTTAAAATCAAATCTTATTTTAAGATGTCAAAGGGTGTTATAAGTAAAATTGTATTTATCATCATTTTGAGTAACTCCAAGTCTGCTTTGTGTAGCTCCGTGACATCCTCGTCTGCGTCAGGCAGGGCTATTACACAAAGGAGACACAAAGCATCGCATAGAATTAGCGGTAATATTGATTGAGAATGAATTTTTAATCTCAGTCCTTAAAAATGGCATAAAAAGGGAGATGAATTGATTCCAAAACCTCAAAATAAGGTTTAACCTGATATTAGATCAAATAATGACCATTCTTTTTCTTGTACCATATCCGTTAAACAGGGCCCCGTCACAACGGTTCCGGTTTGAACAATATTTTCGTTTCCTCGAAGAAAATAATATCAGTTTCACCGTGCAATCATTTCTTGACGAAAAAAGCTGGACCATTTTTTACAGTAAAGGCAATCGAATGCGGAAATTGTGGGGAGTCATCAGCGGGTTTGCACACCGCATAGGACAGATGCTCCAACTCAGGGGTTACGACTACATTTTTATACATCGTGAAGCCGCACCGCTCGGGCCACCCTTATTTGAATGGTGGATTGCAAAAATTGCCGGCAAAAAGATCATATATGATATTGACGATGCACTTTGGCTGCCCGATGATTCGAATGAAACCCTGCTGGCTACCTGGATTAAATGGCGTAAGAAAACAGCATCTATCTGCAAGTGGGCATGGAGAGTAAGTGCCGGCAATAGCTACCTGTCTGATTATGCCGGGCGGTATAACACCAATGTTGTGCTGAATCCTACCACCATCGATCAGGCGTATCATATTGCCATAAAACATCAAAACAACAACAACCGCACCGCCCACCTTGATGTCGTCATTGGATGGACCGGATCGCACAGCACCATGAAATACCTGGAACCGATTATTTGTGTAATGAAAGAACTTGAAAAAAAATACAAGCTGGAATTCTTACTCATTTCAAACAAAAAACCTTCATGGTCGCTGAAATCACTGCGGTATTGTCCGTGGTCCGAAAAAACCGAAGTGGAAGACCTGCGCAGGATTGATATCGGAATCATGCCTTTACCGGATGATGACTGGGCAAAAGGAAAATGTGGATTCAAGGCGCTACAATTTATGTCGCTTGAAATACCGGTGGTGGCCTCTCCGGTAGGCGTAAATTCCATCTTGATCCATGATAATGAAAATGGATTTCTGGCTTTATCAACCAAAGAATGGATCGAAAAGCTGCAATTGTTGATCGAAAACCCTGAATTGCGTGAAAAATTTGGGATTGCAGGAAGAAAAACTGTAGAAGAGAAGTACACGGTAAATGTAAATAAAGACAACTTTCTGCAGCTGTTTCAATAAGCATAATCGTTTAGGAATAAAACTACGGTATTGATATTATTTGAATTGGCGCATGTTCAGATTTACCACTCGCGCGTGAACCTATTCTGAGGCTTCCTGTATTATGAATTGCCCCGGATGCAGTCCGGAGCTACTCCCTGGTGCGGATTTCATGTAAATTTTCTGACAATTATAATCTTTCTGACAATTTATTCGTATTATTAAATGTTTAAACAATTTTATTACTGTCAACTTTTAAAACATTAATTATGAGCTATTTAGATCAGGCAAAAGCAATGTATCAAATGGTAGGCCAGGGACAAATGGCCGAAGCCTTTGAAAAATTTTATGATGAAAATGTGGTAATGGTGGAACCAAACGGTGATACCACTGAAGGCAAGAATGCCAACCGGGAACGTGAGAAGAAATTTTCGGAATCAGTTAAAGAAATGCATGGCGGAGGAGTAAACGGGATAACGTCAAATGAAGAAGAAAGTATAACCATGGTAGAAGCATGGATGGATATTACATTTCAGGATGGAAACCGCATGAAAATAGAAGAAGTTGCTGTGCAGAAATGGAATGGCGATAAGATTGTTCATGAACGGTTTTACTTTAATATGCCTGGTTAATACCAGAGAAAAACTCCCTGGTCGCAGGGCCACCCCTGTGCCCTTTTTCTTTTCGTAAGGAGAGGTTTGCCTCGGATGCAAATCCGAGGCTACAATATCCTCTGGTTGTATTGGATGACGTCAGCGCCCTCATCGCCCTCATCGCCCTCATTGGTTCCTCTTCGAACAGCATCGGTTACACAATTGAAAAACAAACTGATCTTGCTATAAATTTTAAATATATCCCACCACCCAATAAGCGGAATATCCTACCCATTCTTTAACCAGTTTGTGCCATATCACCATTGCACCTACATTAGGAATAAAAAGCAGATCAGGAGTGAAGCGTCTTTTATGTGTATAAATGTCTACACTAAAAACATCCATTGGAAATCCCTCTTTTTCAAAACATGCCCTCGCCCTTCGCATATGACTCGCGGAGGTGATCAGCAGGCATTCCTCCGGCCTGTACCTGCCTGCAAGGGCTTTTATAGTTTCTATTGCATTTTCATGCGTGTTTCTGGAATTTGATTCATACATGATATCTTCCGGGTTCACCCCCATCACCTCTAAAACCTCAACAATTTGCTCCGCTTCCTTCTGGCCAATGTCGATGAGCCGACCAGTGCCGCCCGAAACAAATATATGCTCCACCAACCCTTGTTTGTAGAGGATAGCCGTATGATAAACCCGGTCTGCCCCTCTGGCAAAGAAAGCCCTGTCTTTTAGCTCTGTATCGCCTGAAATCACGCCACCAAGAATGATCGCCACTTTATATGGATTATCAATTGATTTGATGGGAACAGGAGGTATTTCCCATGCTTTCATGACTTCGTTTGCGATGAATTCATTAGAACAAAACAGAAATGTGCCCAGACCCAGCCAGAACATGCGCCTTCGCCATAATTTGTTTTTCAAAACTGCTGATAAGAGTAAAAAGATGACCACGATAACAATAGGCATGGTGAGGTAATTAATCGTTTTGGAAAGGATGAAAAACATTCAGGTAATGGTATGTTAACGCGCAATAATAAAACAAAATTAAATTATAAGCAGTGATGGCACCAGTGGAGTGCCCCTTTTTGGTACTGTCCCCCTCTTTGAGGGGGTTAGGGGGAGGAAAAGTAATGAGAGTCAGAGCATGATTTTGGTTTTTGAACAATAAAGTGAATTGGAACACCCAGATAGCTCTCAATCCTAATACTGGCGCGCCGTGCCGGCCAGGCAGGGAAATTACTTCCGTGCTTTCAGAAGCAAACTTCGCAGGTCCGGAAGTAACTTCCGAACCAGTGTTGTTGTCAGACCAGGAAGCGTCAGGGTTGGAAAGGCGGGTGTAAGGCGAGTCTCGCCATCACGGCAGGCCTGCGCTGGATGACTCGCCAGATTAATTGTACGCCAGTGGTAAGCACATAAAAAAAGCGCAGCCGAAGCTGCGCCTTTTCATTTATTAGTTAAAAGATTGATTAATTATTACGTAATCCGGTACCCATATTGATATCCTTCACTACGTCTTTATTTGCATAAACTACTATGCCGGAATAACTACCGGGCCAGATGCTCCAGCCTACACCACTACCGTTTGGTGTGTTCATAGCAAAATAGCCTGAACCACCATTGGTAATTACAACATCCGATACCTCTCCTGAAGAGTTGAGTTCCGCAACGGCAGTAGCGCCGGAACCAACACCAGTCATCGAAGGACTTATCGTTACGGTTGGAGGAACTTCATATCCTGAGCCAGCTGTTGATGCTGGAAGGCCCAGGTTCCACAACGCAATGCTGGAAACTACACCTTTCTCATTCACAGAAACTTTCCCCTGGGCTACATATGGCCCGTTAGGAACTACTAGTGTAACCGTGGGAATAGATATGTAGCCTGATCCTGCGGAAGTCACTGTAATGGATTCAACCCTGCCATCTACCACATTGGCAGTAGCAGCTGCTCCCGATCCACCAGTAGCTGGATTGCCGAAGATCACATCCGGTGGGACATCGTAACCTGAACCTTGGACATCAACCTCCACAGCGATTACACCACTCGTAGAGATCTGGAGCGCAACTGCACCTGCTTCCCTCCAAGTTTCAACACTCACGCCAGGGTATGTATCATACAACCTGACGTTTACAATGGTTACTGCTGTAACGGCACCACCAGATGCGGTGGCTGTAATATCCTCCCATCTTAAATCAGGTGAACCACCAGGATTTTCATCAACACGAACCCAGGGATCAGCAGTATAACCACTACCACCAGTGGCAACGGAAACACTAAGGATGCCATTGGTAAAATCTATGTCCGTATAATCCAAAGTCCCAATAGTTGAAGATCCAAAAGTTACCTCAACTTCCAGGTCATTCCTTCCGTTGAAATCGTCATCATCATTCTCAACAACATAACCGGACCCACCGGCATCGATGGTCATGTATGCTCCTGCATCGCTCAACAATGAAACAATGCTAGCACCGGATCCGCCATCCGTATCATCTACTGTGATCGTAGCTATAGCAGAATATCCTGCGCCATTGTCATCGTACGTAGCTCTGTAAGCAAAACCTGTTACTTCATACACGGCATTTTCATCAATATTGTTCGACCCGTTAAAGTAGTCACCAAATATGTGCGCAACACTAACAGTGATATTATCTACACCAACTTCTCCGGGTTCTCCCGGACGATAACCTCCACCGGCGGTTACCGTAACCGCGGAAATTGATGTTGCGATTTGCATTTCACCGGTTGCCTGCGTAGTACCACCACCACCGGAGAATGTTACCGTATTGGTACCTGACGTATAATCATACCCGTTACCATTAGTAAGCAGCGAAACTCCCTGTACCTGTAGAACCGATGTTCCGGTTGCGTTAACAGGCGCAGCTCCTACACCAAGTGCAATCGCATCTGCATCTGCCTGAAAAGGGTCAGAAATTGTAACCGCTGCATCCAGAGATGAAGTGTAATTGTTTCCACTTCCTGTAATGGTGATCGAATTAATTTCAAATCCGCCGCGAATAGTACCTGCAATACCGTTTGGATCTGGATCGGAAGCAGTAGTTAGAACCCATACAGGATCTGAGGTAAATCCAGCTCCTCCATTTGCAACAGTAAAACCTGTTAAATTATCTCCAGCAATTGTTCCGTCTATCGTTGCAATACTGGCTCCTTCCCCGGCTGAACCATCTGATTCCCAAGAAACTGTTAATGCAGTATATCCTGTTAGTGCTCCTGCTGCCTGAGACGTCCATGCGCTGGAAACGACACTTTCCAGGTTTACCGTTCCTGTGGCCGTTACGCCACCTGCATCCGGTGCCGAAAATAAAGCTGTTGCAACATCGGCAAACTGGTACTGTTCACCATCATCGGTTATGTTAACTGCTTCCACACCCATGTCATTAACCTGGGCAAGGGCATTACCCGCCAGGCCAACAGTTGGAAGAAATGTATATCCATTTCCACCTGTGAGGATGGTAATTCCAGTCACTTCGCCATCGGTTGTGCTCATTGTAGCGGTAGCCGTAGCGCCTTTACTGGGTGAGACCGTGATCACAGGTAAAGTAGGAGTGGATGTATCATCCATGAAATAACGATTTCCATTACGGTCAGCCGCATCGCTGCCTAATGTAATGGAGGTAATAGGGCCTTCAATAAGTGCGTGTCCGTCTGCTTGTGTTGCAGCCGATGTTGTTGCATCGTCTGGCGCTGAAATGACTAATGGGGGGCCTGACAATCTTTCATTGTCAATACCATCACCAGCATTACCATTATCGTCAACCGTATACCTTGCCACATAGAGGCTTCCACCTGCGGTTACATCGGAATTATCAGAAACAGAGCCAAAAATGGTACCCGTTGCACCTGTTCCGACGCCAGCGCCTGTATTGTCAAATGAAGGTGTAGGCAAAGTGGCATAATCATCTCCACTGGTGGAGAGCGTAATAAACTCATCTCCATCAAATGGGTTGCCGGAAACATTTATTGGATGTGTTCGGATCTCTGCCAGCAGATCGGTATTTAGCGTTGCCTGAGTTCCACCAAAATCTAAAGCAACCGAAGCTGAAGAATATCCCTGCCCTGCGTTGTCAACAGTCACACTTACCAGTGCCCCCTCGGCCCCAAGTACCGCCGTTGCTGCTGCATTGATACCATCACCTGTAATCGTTACAGCAGGTGCCTGTGTGTACATCTTACCGGCGTCGGTTACGTTAATGGCTGCAATCGTCCCGGACATGCCAATCACAGCAGATGCTGTAGCATCGGAGCCAAATCCACTTGTACCACCTGTAGGGGCACTGAAAGTTACCCATGCCGCACTCGCATTTGGGATGCTGCTAGATGGTGGTGTACTTGTCAAAATAATGTCCTCTCCATAAATAGTCCGAAAGGTTTGCGGTCCTGTTACATACTGCATATCAGCTGCAAATGTTTCCATCAATAAAGTCTGGTCAGTAATTACATCAGATGTACCGATCATATATTCCAGGCCGCTTGCAGAAGCAGGAACTGTTAGTGAGTACGCACCTGTAGCAGTGTCAACCGCGCCAGAAACGGACGCGCCTGCATAGCTTATACGTATCACACGTCCAGCTAAGTCTTCGTTCGCATCACTGCCAGCCGGTGCGATATAGGTATCAATGAAATCAAAATCAGAATCAATGATTGCAATAACATTTGTTGCCGGAAATTCAGGCGTACTGTTTGTCAGATCGGATTCATAGGTCACCATGCCACTGATTGTGGCTGTGTTGGCGCCTGTAGTAGGAAATACAGGGATCTGTGTAGCTGCATTACGAGTTTGGGAAGACAGATCCGCATTAACCGAGCTGAAATCATTGCCGGCCGAATTATTCAGAGGAGTCAGGTCCGCAACAAAATCAACATTGGTGAAATCTGTTACCTCCACATGAACGGCTACATTCCCGATCCGCATGTTGCTGAATACCGCAAGGCCATCGGCCCCTGTTGTCATAGAGGCGATCACACCATTCTGTGCTACACTAACTACCGCGCCTGATACGGCTTCCGTTCCTTTGATACGGGCACCACTGTTAACGCCACTACCACTACTAAATGCGGCATTACCGGCATCCACTACGGCTACTGTATAATGAATAAGGCCACCAAGCCTGGCCAATGAATCGCGTAACTTAATTTCGTCGGCAGTAAGTTTACCCTCGAGTTCAGCCTGAAGTTTCAAAGCGTCTTCAGTGGCCAGTTGGTCAGAAGTTGCAGCTTCCTTAGCCGCGGTAATCGCATCTTGTTCCGTGAATTCGTCCCGGCAGGACGTCACGATGGCTACCACAAGTATTGTGGTTAATAAAATCAAATTAGTTTTCAATCTTTTCATAATAAATAAACGGTTTAGTTCTAAATGAAAATAGCTTTTGTTAAATTTTAGGTTAAATGTATGTGGTTAAAGTGTTATTGTCAACATTTTTATGTGAAAATATAAAAAAAACTTTGTACTATTTTGAATTTTCATAACTTCAAACTACCTTGGATTCAAAATATAGAATTAGAAACAGACTAAATACGATATTTGGAAGGCATACATAAATCGAATTGCAGATTGTTTATATATATATAGGTATAATTTAACGGACTTAAACTTTGACTAATGATGATACACACTACTTTTAAAAACTTTATTTTCAGAAAACGGGCAATATTTCTTCCCGTCGGTATTGCTTTCTTTGGTGGTGATTTCTGCCGGGTCCGTCTTTAGCCAGGATATGGAAGAGCCTGTTGTGGCAGACGCCACGTTGCGGCTCGGAGCCCAGATTGGTTTTACCCAGGGTACCTTTGCAGTGAATAATCAGGATTTTACAGATCCGAAGGTGGGCGTATTGATTGGCGCATTTGCGCATTATAATCCTGATTTTTTACCATCATGGTTGACCCTCGATGGTGAAATTAATTATCAGCAGCAAGGAGCAGCCAATATCGAAGTACCGACAGGTGACCCTAATATTATACAAACCAAAAACATTATACAGCATAATATAGATATACCTGTTATGGGCATACTCACCCCTCCGGGTTATCTGAACGAATCGTTGATTCCTTACATTGGTGCAGGAGTAGCCTGGGGGTATAACATGAAAACATACCAGCAAACAAACACCAGATCCACTGTGGACGGGGGTACCTCTTTTCGTGTCGAAAGTTATACCGACAAGTCAAGACAATACGTTCAAAATGATTTTGCAGCCGTACTTGCTGCAGGCTTCCTTGTAAAAACAGAAACATGGATGTACACCGTGGAAGCACGTTACAGGCTCGGATTAACAAACCTTAACGGCATATCCGCCAATCCTTCAAATGCATTTACAGGCAACGTATTTACGTTAAAAGTAGGCGTCGGATTCCTGACATTGTTTTAGGAAGTAAAATCTTTCGTTAAAAAGCCTCTTTCGTAATCCGAAGGAGGCTTTTTTTATAAACAGGTGTTCACCACTCTCGCGCGCATTGTGCCATAGGCATCCCTTTGGGGCAAATGCGCGTCAGTGTTTTCACAAAATGGGTTGAATCCTGCCACGAATGCAATCCGAGGCTACGAGGCAATCTGAGGCTACGTCCATGGTCGCAGGGTCTCCCGACGACATTCTAAAATTTGGAATATTTCGAAACCGAATCATTAACACTGCTATTCTGACCGATGGATCCTTATAATTTACATTATCTATGATTATATAAATAATATTGATTTGATCGATCTGTCCTATTCAACTATTTTTGTATTGATAATTAATGAAGCGAACAGATAATAAACAATAAAGACCATGAGTAACACGATAAATGAATTAAACAAGTTACTGGCTGATTACCAGATTTATTACCAGAACCTGCGTGGATTCCATTGGAACATCAAGGGGCAGCAATTTTTTGAATTACATGTGAAATTTGAGGAATTGTATAATGACGCCGCCATGAAAATTGACGAAATTGCTGAAAGGATACTTACACTGGAAGCTACTCCGTTACACAGTTTCAGCGATTATCTTGCACATGCGAACTTGTCGCCGGTTTCAAACATCAGTAAAGGGGAGGAATGTGTAAGTCATATTGTAGAAAATCTTACCTACCTGGTAACTAATGAAAAGCAGGTGAAAAAACTGGCTGAAGAATCAGACGACAGCGCTACCGCCGATCAAATGGCAGCTTATATTGAGGAGCAGGAAAAAACGTTGTGGATGTACAAGTCCTGGCTGGGATAGGGACCAGTTGGCAGTTGGCAGTTTGCAAATTGCTCAATAAATACAATAGGCATCCCCCTTCAGAGGCGGAGACGGCCGGTTAATACAACAAAACTGGACTTGTGCCTATAACTTTTTATACTACTCAATAAAAGAATGGCACAAGTCGCACCACCCCGCAGGCCCACGCTGGAAGACTTGCGCCAGATAGGCTGGGATAGTAATTAGTTGACAGCCGGCAAAAGAGTAACCGGCCACGGGAAGCAGCATCAGTAGCAGCCGGTTGCCGGCATTACTACACCTCTATCCACTTGCGGTACCACCACTGAAAAACAACCAATGCCCAGATTGTGGCATGTACATCGCCCGGGTATGCAGAAAATAATTTCTTCTTCAATGTTTTTATACCTGAAGGATTAAAGATGCCCTGGGCCCGGATGTAGTCATCATCCAGTAATTCTTCATTTATAATCGTTTTCATTCCGCTTCTGAACCACTTCAAAAGCGGCACCTCAAATCCCTGCTTTGTCCTGTTCGTGATTTTGCGGGGAAGGATGCCCCTGAATGTATCACGGAGGATACGCTTTCTATAATTCCCCTTGATTTTACAATCATCGGGTAATGAAATCAGGAATTCCACAACACGGTGATCCAGAAACGGTACGCGTATTTCCAGGCCGTTAGCCATCGACATCAAATCCACCTTGGTCAGCATGTCGTTGGGCAGTACAAGCCGGAGGTCGGTCAACAGTGAATCTCCCAGTGATTCATGGTGATCGTTGATCCAGTCCAGGTATCTTTCTTTCCTGGTTTCACCTGGAAGGTCATTACCGGGAGATGAGGCCAATAGTTGGGATACCTGATCTTCGTTCATAAATGTAGCCAGGCTCCAGTATCTCTCTTTTGGCGATAAATGGTAGTTTCTTGCGAACCTGTCAAACTGCCTGAACTTATCAGTCAGGAAGTTGTTACGTGACTGGGGCAATTTACTCCATACCGGCGCTAAACCCACCAGCCACTTTTCTATAAACCCAGGATGCAGCATACGGTAAACGGCTGCATGCTTATTATACCCTCCCAGTAACTCATCCGCCCCATCACCGCTCAATGCTACGGTTACATGCTTTCTTGTTTCCCGGCTCAGGATATAAACGGCAATGGCTGAAGAATCTGCAAAAGGTTCGTCCAGGTAATCAAGGATATCAAATACGTGGGCATACAAATCTTCATCAGAAAGTCTGAAAACCGTATGCTCCGAACCAATATGTGCCGCTACCTGACGGGCATATTTCGTTTCATCAAAAAATGGCTCGTCGCGGAAGCCGATAGAAAATGTGTGTAATTTATCCGTATGCCTTGCAGCAAGCGCTGAAATAACCGAAGAATCTATTCCTCCGCTCAGAAAAGTGCCCAGCGGAACATCAGATACCAACCGGTCGGTTACACTTTGCTCAAGCAACTCCTCAAAACGCTGTTTCTGGCCCTCATAATCTCCCGGTATCACAGGTATTTTAATTTTTTTTAAGTCATAGTATGATTTCTTTTCTACATTATTCCCCTTAATTCGTAAAAAATGACCCGGTTCAAGCTTTTTCACGTTATGTAGCATGCTATAAGGTGCCGGTATATAATTTAATTGTAAATAAAGCTTAAGCGATTCGATGTCAGGTTTTTTGTCAATTCCATACATAAAAATTGATTTCATTTCCGAAGAAAAGAGAAATTTATCTTCGTCGTAATAATAAAAGAGGGGTTTTATTCCATACCGGTCCCTTACCAGCAGCAGGCATTCCTCCTGACGGTCATAAAAGGCAAAAGCAAAAAAACCATTCACTTTATTCAGACAACCAATACCTTCATGTATCAACAGGTGCAACAGCACCTCCGTATCCGATTCGGAATGAAACTGTACGCCGGATTTCTGCAGCCGGCTACGCAACGATTTGTAATTATAGATTTCGCCATTATAAACAAGGATATACCGTTCTGTTTCATCCTTCATGGGTTGGTTGCCTGCAGGCGAAGGGTCAATGACGGAAAGCCTCCTGTGGCCCATGCCAACAACCTCATCATTATACACTCCCTGAAAATCAGGGCCACGTGAGCTGATGGCATCGGTGGCGCGCACGAGGTTGATCATAAAAAGCCTTCCAAGCGTATTATAAGAATATATACCGGTTATACCACACATGATCTGGTACCTTGAATATTATTTTTTCTTGTTTTCCGTATTGGGACACCCATAAAGAAAAAGTTAATCTATAATTTCATTTTTTCCTCCCCCTAACCCCCTCGGAGAGGGGGATATAGGTACTTCAATTCATTAGCGGTCTTAATGTCCCCAGCTAGCCTGTCCGCCGAACAACTTTGGCAGGCAGGCCCTCGGAGAGGGAGATATTTAGTACTCGATTGGTCAGGAGTTCCCATGTCCTGCTTTGGAGGGGGACAAAGGGGGAGGTACAGTTCTTTCATATTTTTCAATCCAATTTTCAATTTCTTCAGTTTCACTATTAATGGCTGTCAGGATATCCTCATCGTCAAATCTCAATAGAGTAAATCCGGATTGTTCCGGTTTTTGTTGTCCTATTATATCATTCTTATGCGTATCCGGGTAATGATGGGTTATCTCATCCACCTCAATTATCAACATGAGTTCCTTGCACATAAAGTCTGCAATGTAATCTAAAACAGGCCTTTGCCTCCGGAATTGATAACCTTTCATTTGTCGTGCCCGTAACACGTACTTCCATAGACAGGCTTCAGCTTTCGTCATGGCAGACCGGTTTGCTCTGGCTAACCTTTTCAGCTTTTTATTATATCCGTATAAATTTGTTTTATTTGCTTTCAAAACATTTCATTTTTCGCTCCCCCTAACCCAGATGGTGGTAAACTCAAACTACAACCTGCTTTCCACCTGCCTGGACGGCAGTCAGGGGGTTGTCAGGAACTAAAAACATAATTCGCTATTAGACTGTTTATTAATGATTTAATAATCTATTTTAAAATGTAATTAAAATCCGCATTCAGGCTTTGATTAACGCATCATACAGGATTTCTACCGGATGCCAGGAATTGCGGCCGGTACCGTCTTTGATCTGATGCCGGCAGCTGGTTCCCGGTGCAGCAATCAGTGTATCATCATCGGATTCGCGTATGGCCGGAAAAAGTACAAGTTCACCGATCTGCATCGACATATTATAATGCTCTTTTTCATATCCAAATGATCCTGCCATTCCACAGCAACCCGAAGGTATCACCTGAACCGAATAATTTCGAGGTATGGATAATATCTTTTTTGAGTGTACGACAGAAGACAGCGCCTTCTGATAACAATGTCCGTGGAGCTTGATCTTCTTTTCTTCACCGGTAAATAAAGAAGCATCAATATTTCCCTTATCCCATTCACCAGAAAGAAATTCATCAATCATTAAAGTGTTTTCCGCCAGCTTTTTTGCCATGTCTTTCATTTCACCCCGGAGAAGGTCCGGGTATTCATCCCTGAATGTGAGAATAGCCGATGGTTCTATCCCAATCAGTGGTGTTTCCCGTGTCACCTTTTTTCCCAGCAAACGTACATTCTTTTCTGCCAGCTTTTTTGCGTGACTCAACAGCCCTTTGGAAATGTAGGATCTCCCGCTTTCATCGTGGTCAGCAATCAACACTTCATATCCCAGTTTATGCAAAAGCAAAACGGCTTTTTCGCCAACCTGTACATCGTAGTAGTTTGTAAACTCATCGACAAAAAGCACGACACTACCTTTAGGTTCAGTGGCCCGATCAGAAAAACCTTTAAGCCAGCTTCTGAATGTGTGTCTGCCCAATTCCGGTAAATTTCGTTTTTCGGCAATGCCAAGAAGTTGTTTTCCTACATTACCCACTATACTTTTTAACATAAAATTGTAAAACGATGGTACCCCCGATGCGAACTTATTGATCGTGTTGATATTTGCAATCAGTTTTGACCGTAACGGAATGCCCTTCGTAAGATGGCGCTGATGTAAAAACTCGGCTTTAATTTTGGCCATATCTACATTTGACGGACATTCAGCCTTGCAACCTTTACAGGAGAGACATAAATCAAGAATTTCATAAATCTCATCGCTGGCGAACGGGTCGGCATTATTTGACCGGGTAAATACTTCTCGGAGCACATTAGCCCGGGCGCGTGTGGTATCTTTTTCGTTTCTGCTTGCCATGTAAGACGGACACATGGTGCCTCCGATCAGGTGCGTTTTCCGGCAATCACCGGATCCGTTGCATTGTTCGGCTGCCCGCAACATGCCATCCGTAGAAGTGAAATCAAGTACTGTATCAAATTCAGGCGTGACCTGCCCCGGAAAATACCTTAAACTGGAATTCATGGACGGTGTATCTACAATTTTTCCCGGATTAAAAATATTTTCAGGATCCCAGGTGCTTTTTATCTGTTTCAGCAATTTGAAGTTAGCATCACCAATCATTAACGGAATAAACTCACCCCGGAGCCTTCCGTCTCCGTGTTCTCCGCTGAGAGAACCCTTATATTTCTTTACCAGCAAAGCTATTTCTTCGGCAATAGACCGGAACAACCGGTTGCCTTCTTCGGTTTTCAGATTTATGATCGGGCGTATGTGTATTTCGCCGGACCCGGCGTGTGCATAGTGCACACATTCCAATCCATAGGAAGCTACTTTCTCATCAAATTCTTTTACATACTCAGCAAGATCGTCCACTTTCACAGCAGTATCTTCCACTACCGGAACGGGTTTGGCGTCACCCCGCATAGTTGACAATAAGCCAAGGCCGGCTTTTCGAAGATTCCAAACTCTGGCCATATCCGCACCCGTGATAAAGGGAAAGTAATATCCGTATCCCGCCGATTTAAGCTCCGTGATTAAGCTTTCGGCATTTTTTTCAAGTTCGGCCTGCGATGCCCGTTTCAGTTCAATAACCAAAATGGCATTTGGGTCGCCTTTCACAAAAAACCGGTTAGGGCTTTGCTGTATGTTGTCTTTTGTACACTCCAGTATAAAATGATCCATCAGTTCAACTGCAGACGGATCAAACCTGAGCGCCAGATTTGTAGCTTTCAGTGAATCATAAATAGAGTCAAAATGTGCACAAATCAGTCCCGAATGTGATTCAGGCAGGGGAACGACCTTCAGTTTTGCTTCGGTTATAAAAGCGAGGGTTCCTTCGGAGCCGGCGATCAGCTTGCAAAAGTTAAATGGCTGTCCGTTTTCCTCAAAAGGGGTCATTGGCATCAGTAAATCTATGGCGTAACCGGTATTTCTGCGAGGAATAGAGGAATCGGGAAATTCGCGGTTAATAGCTCGCTTTACCTCATCGGGTGCAAGCAAATTTTTTATATGCACGTATAAGGAAGCCTCGAAGTCACCGTCGTCAAGTTTTTTATCAAACGCCTCTGCATCCAACGAGCTGAATTCAACTTCACTGCCATCACTAAGCACCGCTTTTATTTCCAGCAGGTGATCACGGGTGCTGCCATAAACCATGGAGTTGGATCCGCACGAATTGTTGCCGATCATACCACCCATCATTGCCCTGTTTGAAGTAGATGTTTCCGGGCCAAACATCAAACCGTAAGGTTTCAGAAATAGATTCAACTCATCCCTGACAACACCCGGCTCCACACGAACCCACTGGTCTTCTTCATTCAACTCGATAATACGCGTCATGTATTTTGACACATCAGCGACCACTCCGCTACCAACCACCTGACCCGCCAGTGATGTACCTGCAGTTCTCGGTATGATTGAGGACTTGTTTCCTCTGGCAAAAGCAATTAGTTTTTTAATGTCAGCCGCTCCTTTGGGATAGGCGACTGCGAGTGGCAATTCGCGATACGATGATGCGTCGGTTGCATATATTTTTCGTACAAGGTCGTCATAAAACAAGTCTCCTTCCAGTTGTTTTTTCAGAGATGCTAACACAAGTTTCATGGCACTATTCTGACGCTTCAATTAAAGTAATTCATTGGATCCGGATAGCAAATTACAGGATTTTATAACGTTAAATTGAATATGGTTCTGAATTTGTTTTATCTTGTGTAAAATGGCCAGACGAATTGCATTCGGATTTCTAATACTGCTCGTTATCACCGGATGTGCAAGCTCGAAAAAATCGCGTACGCGGCAGGTGGATAGGGTGATCAAGACGGCAAGGTCATTCAGGGGTACGCCTTATAAATGGGGAGGCACCACCCGTGCGGGTATGGATTGCTCCGGGTTGCTCATCAATTCGTTTGCATCGATCGACTACCCGATACCGAGGATGTCGGCCGATCAGAGTAAGATCGGAAAAAAAGTGAAGCTGAAAGATATCCGGCGTGGCGACCTGGTGTTTTTTGCAACAGGCAACAAGCGCAGAAAAATAACACATGTAGGCCTGGTAACTGATGTAAGAGGCAAGGAAAAAGTAATGTTCATCCATTCTTCCAGTTCGCGCGGGGTAATTGAAACCAACATGTACAGCACTTACTATAAAAAGCGGTTTATTATGGCCCGCCGGGTATTGTAGCTGCTGCTTTTGATGGTAACTTGCAAACTATATTTTTAACCCAAAAAGTTCATTAGATCTTTTTGCACGAAGTGTCTGACGATGCCAAGCATGTCTGACTGTAACAGCAGGCGATCCCGCCAAGGCGGGATGCATAGGTTAACCCAGATGAAGTTATTGTTTATCAATGACTTTCGTCTGCCCATAGGGAAAAATTGTTAATCCTATTGACATTTTTGGGTTTAAACAACTTGACAAAAAAGGTATCTCATTTGAGATGCCTTGTGGAGAATATTCCACTTTCGCCAAAGGCTTCGGCGGATAAACTTCGCCTAATTCTTTCAATCATTGGTAGATGGTATCCACCTTAGCTCGCTGAAGCGAGCGATGGTGGAGAATATCGGATTCGAACCGATGACCCCTACACTGCCAGCGTAGTGCTCTAGCCAGCTGAGCTAATCCCCCATATAAATTGTCAACTAATACAATTTCCTGACCGTTGTCAAGGTGCTTGTAAATCTGCCAGTCAACCCGCCTAAGTAAAGAGGAATTGAATCATTTTCATTCCTACTAACAGGCTGCAAATATATCTTTTTTAACTGACCGTCCAAATACATACTCTCTTCATTATTCCTGTTTCAGCAAACTGTTTATTGACTTTTTCTTACTATTTTCACAATAATTAAAGTAATAATATTTTAAAAAAAGTTGATATTTTTTAAATTGTAATTCTGTTTTACCTTTTGAGGTTTTTATTACAAGTATTTGTAGCAGGCAGGAATGAGAAAATTCAGAACCATTATAAAGCAATTGTCAGAAAGTGATTACGATGATTTCAAATCATCACTCATTGAAAACAAAGCTGATAAAACAATTTACGTACTTGATGCAGTTCGTGAAAGGGATCTCATGGACAAAGAAATCATGGCCGGGCTTGCTGTAAAAACACCCAACACATATTACTCATTGCGGTCCAGACTTGGAAGAAAGCTGGAGGAATATCTTATGCAGCGAATGGAACATCCACGGACTGATCTTTTGAAAAAAGTACATAATATCAACGAGCTGATATTTACAAGAAGCAAGGAAATAGCCAATGCTGCATTAAAAAAGCTTGAAGGAGAACTAAAAGACTATGATTTGTCGAACGAACTTACATTGGTTTACAAATCGTTGAAAAAACTGCATATCAACCACCCGAATTATTTCCAGTATTCCCAGCTTTATAACCGGCATGTGGCATATATGCTTGCCATGGACAAAGCCGAGGATATGCTTGCGGATTATTTTAAAAAGTTTGGGGCATATACACTAACCGGAAACGAAACTTTGAAAATTGAGCTGACACTTTTAAAAAAGGAAATGTACAATGTTTGTTCCTTATACCAATCGCACCGACTCTTTGTTTTCAACAGTTGTTTAAGGATTTTTCACAGGTTATTCGTTGATAGTGAGAGTTATGAACTCGATAAAGATGCCATACCGACAGAAGACCTGCTGGCAGAAAACGATCAAATCCTTGCCTCGTATAAAAAAGATCCGATCTACTTTCATCTCGGTACTGTATTTGATTTTCTTTGGATGTGCTATTACAACCATCATAATTTTTTTCGAAAATTTGAGGTATACTATGAAGAGATTAATGACCGGTCTCCGCAACTTCTGTCAAACTACTATTTATATACCTTCCCTGCTTCATTTCTGATATTGAAATTAAAAAGAGCATTCCGGCTTGACCGCCTGGCTGAACTCTATGAAGAGAACAAGGGTTTATATAAAAACCTCAATATTGATAAATCCGATATACCTCAATATTATATTATTGCAGTTTACCATGCCATTTCTGCCTATTATGCTCATAAGCTAAAGGAAGCGATTACATGGCTGACAAATCTGGTTAATGATGTTGGATGGAAAAATTATCCGGTAGCACTTTTGGAAATCCGGCTCTTTCTGGTTTTTCTACACTATCTTTCAAACAATAAAGAAATGATCTCGCTGCTTCGAAAAAGTATTCAGCGTACGATTAGAGTGATTGGCAAAGAAAATTGCAAAATAGCTTACATTTTCAGTTCAATGATGAACGAATCGTTTAATGAGGCAAAAAAGTATAAATTTAAAAACATAAAAAAACTGGCCTACAGGCTGGATGTGATTTCACCTGACTATTTTTCACCCCTCAAGCTGATACAGATTGACATTTCGCTGATAGAGCGACTAAGTACAGGTAAAATATAAAAAAATAAAATTGCAAGAAAATTAAACTCTTCAGATGTTCATATTATCGAGATTACGTTGGGAGAGAGGCTTATTGATATACTTTTTGACGTAGCTGTATTTTTTCGATTTATTTACATCCTGCGGATTGATGGATGAAGTAAGCATAACAATCCTGCACTTTTCTCTTGACTCATTGTTCAGCTTCTCAAATTCATCCAGAAACTGAAATCCATCCATTAGCGGCATATCAATATCGAGAAAAATAACATCTGGCAGAACTTTGGCAGCAAACTCATTGAGATTCTGTATATTTTTAAGAAATTCAATAGCGCTACGAGCGCCTGTGTGGGTATAGATAAACTTCGCAATACCTGACGCTTCAATCATCTTCTGATTAATAAGATTATCAATTTCATTATCATCGATCAGCATTACTGCAAAATATTTGTTTTTTTCAGTCATAATGAATTATTTAAAGCTTAAAAATAGAATTAAATAAGAAGTTTACAAACCGTATTAGGATTAATGGTATTATGCATTCGTGACTTCATATAAGTTACGCCCGGTAAAAATGGTTATATATCAAATTTTATTCCTTGTGCCAGGGGTAGGTCCGTCCCGTAATTGATCGTATTTGTCTGCCTCCTCATATAGATTTTCCAGGCATCCGAACCTGACTCCCTTCCTCCTCCGGTTTCCTTCTCACCACCAAATGCACCCCCTATTTCAGCGCCGGATGTACCGATGTTTACGTTGGCAATGCCGCAGTCGGATCCTTCATGCGATAGAAACTGTTCAGCATATTTTAAATTATTAGTCATAATGGCAGAAGATAATCCTTGTACAACGCTGTTGTGCATTTCAATGGCTTGTGAAATATTGTTGTACCTTATCAGATAAAGAATAGGCGCAAAGGTTTCTTCCTGTACAATTTTGTAGCTGTTCTCGACTTCGGCAATGGCCGGTTTTACATAGCAATCCGATTCATATTGTGTGCCTTCCAACAATCCGCCTTCGACGGCAAATACCCCACCCTCTTCCCGGATCTTTTCCAGGGCATTCAAATAAAGATTTACTGCTGTTTTGTCTATCAGTGGTCCTACATGATTCGATACATCCAGCGGATTCCCTATTTTAAGCTGGCTGTATGCATTAACCAGCATTCTTTTTATTTCCTCGTAAATGCTTTCATGAATAATAAGCCTGCGCGTAGAAGTGCAACGCTGCCCGCAGGTGCCGACCGCCCCGAAAAGTATACTCCTGATGGCCATATCCAGGTCAGCATCTTCGGTAATAATAATGGCATTGTTGCCTCCGAGCTCCAGCAATGCTTTTCCTAATCTCGCTCCCACGGCCTCTCCTACTTTTTTACCCATTCGTATTGATCCGGTTGCCGAAATCAGTGGAATACGGCGGTCGTGCGAAAGGAGCTGTCCCGTTTGCACGCCTCCGTTAACCAGGCATGACACACCTTCAGGCACCTCGTTTGCTTCAAAAACCGTATTGATAATTTTCTGGCATGCAATGCTGCACAATGGCACCTTTTCTGATGGTTTCCACACGCATACATCTCCGCAAACCCATGCAATCATTGCATTCCATGACCAAACGGCCACAGGGAAATTAAATGATGAAATTATACCTACCGCTCCCAGCGAATGGTATTGTTCATACATACGGTGAGAAGGCCGCTCAGAATGCATTGTGAGTCCATGAAGCTGCCGGGAGAGACCTACCGCAAAATCACATATATCGATCATCTCCTGTACCTCACCCAGTCCTTCCTGGAACGATTTACCCATTTCCCAGGAAACAAGCTTACCCAACGACGCCTTGTATTTCCTTAATTCCAGTCCGATTTGCCTGATTACTTCACCGCGTTTCGGGGCAGGCCATTCCCGCCATTCCCTGAATCCCTTCAATGCCGTATCTACTACCTGATTATATTCCTCTTCAGTGGCAGATCGCACCACCCCGACTAACTGCCAGTTTACCGGGGAATACGATTCAAGTTTTTCACCTTTGCCGGTAAGCCATACCGACCCGGACGAAACACCGGAGTTTTCGTTGTGAATTCCCAACTCTTTCAGCGCTTCTGCAATTCCAAATTGATTTTCCATGAATACATTATCTGTTTCTGAAGAGCTGCAAAGCTACATAATGAGTCCTTAAATTAATTGAAAACCCAGGTACAATATGGCGGGAGTGCCAGCTACATTATTTAACCGCAAAGGTTGATTCGCAAAGATCGTGAATACGCTGCGTTCTTTGCGCTTTTAGTGGTTAGAAAAAATATTTGCACGCAGCGATCGTTAATTTACAAGCTTACCACTTCATCGAATAGTAGGTTCTTTTTCTGTCCGCGCTGATGCCGAGTATGTTAATCCGCTCACCCACTTTGGATTCCAGAATGATGCGCAATTCATTTACATTTCGCACACGCGTTTTATCGATTTCGGTAATTATAAATCCTTCTTTAATTCCTGCTTCTTTCCACTTTCCTGATTGAATATCCGTTATTTTAACGCCGCCGTATATACCCAGTTTGCGGGATTCTGATTCAGGAATATTTTCGAATGTAGCCCCTTCCATAATTGCAACTTCAGGCCGATCCACTACTTCTGCTGCACCGTTGAATTTGCGAAGCGTAGCCGTTACGGTCCTTTCAACGCCATCCCGGATATAGGTTACTTCCACCTCATCACCGGGCCTGTTTCTGGCCACCATTTCCTGAAGTTCAGAAGTATTTTTTACCTTTCTTCCGTTTATGCCAACTATAATGTCGCCGCTTTTAAGTTTTGCTTCTTCAGCTGCACTGTTTTTGTTCACTGTAATAATATATACACCATTAAGTACATCCACGTCTTCTATTTGAGACTGCAATGCGGCATCTCTGATCATCACCCCAAGCAGGCCACGCTGAACGATACCGAATTCGAGCAGGTCGTCCATCACCTTTTTAACGAGCGTAACGGGAACCGCAAATGAGTAACCCGAATAAGTGCCTGTTTGTGTGGCAATGGCTGTATTCACACCTACCAGATTTCCTGCCAGGTCCACCAGGGCGCCTCCACTGTTTCCGGGATTCACCACAGCATCCGTCTGAATAAATGATTCGATCTCAAGGCGGTTTTCGTCTGCCAGAATATTGATATTCCTTGCTTTTGCACTTACAATTCCGGCCGTAACGGTGGAATTAAGTTCAAAGGGATTGCCTACAGCAAGCACCCATTCGCCAATCTGCAAATCATCAGAATCGCCATAAAGGAGGAAATTAAGACCGGTTTCGTCAATTTTTATCAGGGCCAGATCGGTGGTTGGATCCGTTCCAATAACAGTTGCTTCATACCTTCTGTTATCATGCAGGGTTACTTCAACCGAATTTGCTCCGTCAATTACATGATTATTGGTAACGATGTATCCGTCATCAGAAATAATCACACCGGAACCTTTTGCTGCAGATGGGAAAGTCCGGTATCTGAAAAAACCGTTTACCGAGGATGCTCCGTCATATTTTGACTTTATGTGCACAACCGCTATGGTAGCCTTGCTTGCAGCATTCACAAAATTCAGGCCATCCGGAACAACCACATCCGGAATATCTTTAATCTCTAAATTGGTAAGCGCTACCTTCTGATGTTCTGATATGGAATTATAAGAAGACTGGCTATTCGGATTACCTACAATTAAGCTGAATATTCCGAGAGCCACCATACCTCCTGCAAGCGCTGCTAAAAAAATACCGATATAAAATGCTTTTCTACTCATTTCTCTTGTTTGTTTTAAACAATTCTAAATTTCTTAATTTTATACGTAAATACATGCAACTTGTTATTTAAATTTCAGACTTTTTTCTTATTTCATAGAAAAAGACGGACTTTTTTAGTCCGCCTTTCAATCTCAACTATCAACTCAATGAATGAGCCTAACCTAAACTAAACCTATTTGCGATCGCATGAAATTTTATTTTACCTTGATGGTTGTCTTCAATGCTTTTTTCTCATCCTTTGGAAGAGTTATCAATAGAATCCCCTCCGTGTAATTTGCCTGTATTTTTGCAGTTACCACATGATCAGGCAGATTAAATGTTCTTAAAAAATTTCCAAACTGCGTTTCAACGGTATGATAGTGATGTTCATCCTTCTCTTGTACCAATTTTCTTTCACCGCTTATGGTAAGTACGCCGTCATTCACATCAATTCCGAAACCATCTTTTTCCATGCCAGGCACAGACAGATGAATTTCATACGCTTTGTCCGTTTCTACTATGTCCACGTCAGGACGAAACCTGCGTATTCTTGATCCATTTACAGTCTCACTGAAAACTTTGTCTAACAGTGTACTGAATGTTGAAGGCATCGTGTTAAAATCAGAATATCTTATTAGTGTCATGGTATTAAAATTTAAAGTTTAAAATTTATTTTCATTTACACTTAATCCTTACAGGAAAAACCATACCAACAGGAAAATGAATGATTTTAATGACATAATGGCTGATTTTTATACAAAAGAGGAAAATATACTGCCATAATGGCAGTATATTTAAAAAAGAAGCATCCTTGTAACTCTTGGTTTTCAGTATTGGTTAATAATGAACAATTTCTGTAATCGCTTTCTGGCTGAATTTCACAACTTCTCCAGCGCGGAAGTTACCTGCCAGCCGGCAGGCGGGCTTCCGTGACTTTTCTCTCATAGTAGAATTAAATTACGGCGGAGGCATCGGGCTCCCATAATTTACCCTTTCTCAGAGCGTAGCATGGAGGTTTCTATTTTTCAGATGGGATCTTAATGCGGAACGAAGACTCATGCAAAGCAGTGTTAATTTCATGAGATTCTTCGGTTGCTCGTTTCATTAAGGGACAAGGTATCCCTTTCTGCACAATTAGGCATTGCAGTGTATGCACCAGGCTCCCTCTGAAAAAGGATTCATTAGGAGATTTTTCGTTTTAATATCACCATGAAGGAAACATTACACGCACTGCTCCTTAAAATCACCTTTTAGGCCATGAGAAATCTTTCTCACTGCGCAAAGCTGCTTTTTGATGCACGTAATATGGGCATTTGAATTTACTCCAGATCTGACCGGTCGTAACGGCTGTTGACCGGATGGGTAAACAAGTTCGGGAACATTGTAAAAAATAATCATACCAATCTGAACAGTTACGATAATTGCACTTTTGATTTTTTGTATATATTGGAGGCCAGAAACAGATTTCTATATGAATATTAGATCAAATAATTTCTGGAAGGCTTTTGGACCGGGAGTGTTATTTGCAAGCACATGTATCGGTGTATCACACCTGGTGCAATCTACGCGTGCGGGAGCAGATTTTGGATTTTTACTACTGGGAGCCGTCATTGTGGCAAACATTTTGAAATTTCCTTTTTTTGAATTTGCTTCCAGATATACCAGTGCCACAGGCGTAAGCATTATTGACGGATATAAGCGGAAAGGTAACTGGATTCTTATTATATACCTGCTGATTACCATACCGTCCATGTTTATTGTAACTGCTGCCGTTACGTTTGTAACATCCGGATTGCTCGAAAACCTTTTCCGTATCGGACTTACCACAGATCAATGGGCAGCCGTTTTACTCCTGATTTGTATTGTGATTCTAGGCATCGGAAAATACAAGACACTGGATGGATTACTAAAGGTTGTTGGTGGAATACTGCTGATCTCGGTGATTGTGGCCTTCTTTAGTGCCGTTTTTCATGGTCCGGTTGAAAGGGCCCCGGATTTTATCCCGAAAGAACTCTTTGCTCCTGCAGGAATCGTCTTTGTAATCGCCCTGAT
>JACZXH010000025.1 GCA_022571715.1 Bacteroidota bacterium
AATGTGGATGTCATTCTGTTCAAAGTCAGATAGCCCAGACCAACTTTGTTAAGATATTCCAGCCGGTAGATTATCTCCGTCAAAATGCGGCCAGCTACTTGCTGATCGTGTTTGCCTGGTTTGAAATTCAGAAAAAATTCCTCCAGCCTGGTTATGGGTATTAATACCAGGTCAGTTATTGACTTACCTCCAATTCTCACATAATCCGCATCTTTTCGAATCCTCGTTCCGCGGCAATCCGGGCATTTTTTTCTTCCCCTGTAGCGTGATAATAGCACCCGGTATTGGATCTTGTGGGATTTGGATTCCAAAAACCTAAAAAAATCATTAATCCCCTTAAAATGATCATTCCCTTTCCATAACTTATCTATCTGTTCTTCTGAAAGGGTAAAAAACGGTTTGTGAATCGGGAATTCAAAGTAAATGGTTGCTTTGATGAAAGCATCCAGCCATTTTTTCATGGTCTCGCTACGCCACGGTGCGATAGCTCCCTCATAAATCGAGAGACTTTTATCGGGAATGACCAGATCCGAATCAATACCCAGTATTTTTCCAAACCCTTCACACCTGCGGCAGGCGCCATAGGGGTTGTTGAAACTAAACATATTCACCCCGGGCTTTTCAAATGTGATACCATCCAGTTCAAACCGGTCTGTGAATTTCCTTTCCTTCTTACCGGGAATATTGATAATACAATCACCATGTCCTTCAAAAAATGCGGTTTGAATTGAATCAGCCAGTCGGAACCTGCTGTCTTCATCAGCCGCTACGATGCTTCTGTCAACCAGTATAAACACGTCATTTGTATTTTGCAACTGATCGGAACCCTCAAGATATTTCTCAATAAATTCAATAGAACTTCCGATTACCAAACGCGTGTATCCTTTGCTCAACAGTATATTCAGTTCCTGCTCCAGGGTCCGCCCGGCTGGAACACGCATGGGATACTGCACCATATACCGGACACCCTCTTTCTGCCGTAGTACATAATCTACTACATCACTCACCGAGTCACTTTTTACAACGGCGCCACTCACAGGTGAGTAGGTAATACCAATTCTCGCAAACAGCAATTTCAAATAATCATATATTTCTGTGGTAGTGCCAATGGTTGACCGTGGATTGCGTGTATTTACCTTCTGTTCGATGGCAATGGCTGGAGAAACCCCTTTTATATAGTCCACTTCTGGTTTTTCCATACGGCCCAGAAACTGCCTGGCATATGCACTAAGGCTTTCCACATACATTCGCTGGCCTTCTGCAAACAGCGTGTCAAATGCAAGCGAAGACTTACCTGAGCCGGAAAGGCCAGTGATTACTACCATCTTGTTACGCGGAATAGCCACGCTCAGGTTTTTCAGATTGTTTACCCGGGCACCTTTTATTATGATATACTCCCTGGGGTCAAGTTTGTCAATATCAACTCCATTATTATTTGATGAAAATTGCATACGGAGGCAAAGTTAATGTAACGTCTACTCGTTGAGAGAAAATGACATTGGTTTTTTTTGAATATAGTTGCTCAATATACAATATCCCGATATTCCAATACGTTATATAAGGTTATGCTACTTAGAAAGCAGTTTTCTATAAAATTATGAAAAAAAAATAATTCAAAATAATTTACATTTATTCCATCTGTTTCCTTACATTTGATTTTACCAAAAAGGAAAATTCGTTGATAATCTTAAAATAATGCAATATGATATAGACCACTACGTTTACTAAACGAAGTATCAATGAGAAGGAATAAATTGAGCGACAGTGAGTTGGTTTCACTATATCAAAACAGTAACGAAGAGGCCTTTGAGGAATTGGTTCACAGGTACAAGGCCAGAATATTCACATCCATATATCTTATCGTCAAACATAATTATCTGGCGGAAGACATTTTGCAGGAAACTTTTATCAAAGCCATTAATACAATTAAGCGTGGCAAATATAACGAAGAAGGTAAATTTCTTCCCTGGATTATGAGAATTGCCCATAACCTTGCCGTTGATCATTTCAGAAAAAGCAAGCGGTTTCCTGTAGTCGTTATGGAAGACGGTAGTGGCGTATTCAATACACTGAATTTTTCTGAGGTGCCTTTTGAAACGGTCCAGATTCAGAAAGAAATACAAGATAAAGTGCGATTCCTAATACAGGATCTTCCTGATACACAAAAACAGGTACTGATCATGAGACATTATATGGATCTTAGTTTTCAGGAAATTGCCGATACCACCGGGGTAAGTATAAATACTGCATTAGGAAGGATGCGGTATGCCCTGATTAATTTACGTAAGAGAATGAAAAAATATAAAATTGCCTATGACCAAAATTTTTACCCATGATGATGTAGTCAGGTATCTTTATAATGAAATACCGTCAGATCAAAAATCAGAGTTTGAAAATGCATTGATATGCGACAATGAGCTGCTGGATTTATTCCATGAGTTAAGAGCAGTGAAGAAGAAATTAGGAAAAGTAGTAAAAAATCCGTCAAATCAGGTTATCAAAAGTATTCTTGATTACTCCAAATCCTTTAATTTGCATACTGTAAATGACAAAAACAGACATGCAAAGAAAAGAGCGGTTTAAAGAGTTAATTGACTATTTTACACATCACAACCCTGACGCAGAAACCGAGCTTGAATACGGTAGTCCCTATGAGCTTCTGGTTGCTACCATACTTAGTGCCCAGTGCACCGATAAGCGGGTGAATATCGTTACACCAGCTTTATTCGAAAAATTCCCGACGGTCGAATATATGGCCTCAGGTAGTGCCGAGGAAGTATTTCCATATATCAAATCTGTTACTTTCCCAAACAACAAGTCGAAGCACCTTTATGGTATGGCACGTATGCTTGTGGATGATTTTGACTCGGAAGTGCCATCTGACTCGAAAGACCTTCAAAAACTACCGGGAGTGGGCAGAAAAACAGCCAACGTAATATCATCTGTTATTTACAACCAGCCTGCGATGGCAGTTGACACGCACGTTTTTCGAGTATCCAAGCGGCTAGGGCTGGTAAGCCAGAATGCCAAAACTCCTTTGGAAGTTGAAAAACAACTAGTAAAAAACATACCTGAAAAACACATTTCTGTGGCGCATCACTGGCTAATACTGCACGGCAGATATGTATGCCTTGCACGCACACCCAAGTGCGAATCATGCAAGATCAGTTATTTTTGCCAGTATTTTGAAAAACAATTTGGGTGATATATCAATTATTCATGGATGATAACCTCATACAGACGGTAACATAGGGAATTTTTTCATCCTGAATAAACTGGAATTAATTCACTGTAAATAAAAACAAAAAAATAAATGATACAATTTGTTGAAAATTCGACGTGAATTGATGATCGATATAATCACTCGTTTAACACTGAAATTCCGTTACATTTATATAATTTAGATTATGTGCGGTATTCACTTTATTTTGGATAAAAACAAGCGTCTGACGGAAGAACCGGTTCAGAAGATGATTAATTCCACAGTGTACAGAGGACCGGATGACTTTGGTTTTCAGGTATTTGAATCCCCTTCGTGCATGTACTTCCTTGGTGCCAACCGGCTTAGGATAACAGATGTTACAAAGTATGCCAATCAGCCATTTACATCCGGAGATGGTTTCAGGTCACTTGTTTATAACGGGGAGTTATATAATTATTCCGTTTTGAAAAGTCAACAGCTTAAAGATGGTAAAGCCTTCCGCTCCGGATCAGATACCGAAGTACTTTTTAATGTACTCGCTGAGAATCAGGAAAAAGGACTGGAGAAGCTGAACGGCATGTATTCGTTTGTATATCTTAACAAGGATACTGACAATGTGCTGCTTGCCCGTGATTCCTGGGGGATGAAACCGCTCTATTACTACGAAGATTCCGATTTCTTTATTGCCTCCTCAGAGATAAAGGCCATCCTTGCTTCAGGTCTTGTAAACAAAGTGCTAAATGAAAAAGCTGTGCACGATTACCTGCAATATCGATATGTGTGCCGTCCGGATACATTTTTTGAAAATATTATGGAATTCGAAACGGGCAGTTTTATCCAGATCAGAAACGGGAAAATCACAAAGAACGAAATTATTCCCCAAACAGAATACGATCCAGACTGCGAATTGTATCGGCCGGACCAGTGTGAGAGCGAAATTGTACTACAGGCAGAAAAACTTCTCGTTAAATCCCTCCTGTACCATCTGCCTGCAAATGGTTCGGCCGGATTGTTTCTGAGTGGCGGCGTTGACTCAACACTTATGTTGGCACTACTAAATGAAAACGGCTACAGCAATTTTCCAGCCTATTCGTTTGTAACCTCTGTAAAAGACAGGTCGTTTGGCACAAAGGACTATAAATACGCCACACTCGCTGCAAAAATGTACCATGCCGAACATCATCAGATAGAAACTAACGCTTCGATGCTTGAGAATATTGACGACTATATTTGCAGGATCGATCAGCCGGTCGGCGACAGTGGTGCTTTGATGACCTATTTGTTGTCACAAGAAGTGGCAAAAAACCATAAAATCGTGCTGAGTGGGGCCGGAGCAGACGAAATGTTTGGGGGCTACAACAGGCATGCAGCATTTCGAACGTATCTTAAGAACTATAAGTTTTTAAGTCTGATAAAGGAGCCCGGAATATTCGGGGCAAACATGTTTGCCGCCGTTTCCAATGAAAGGGGGAGGTTAATAAAGAAGTTCTTCACAAATCTGGACAAGGACCCATCTGTAACTTACAATAAATTTATTTCTTTCGACCAATTAACATCCCGGACTGATAATTCGCTATGGCCCTCAGATGGAAATGAAAATATAAATTACCACCTTGGCAAGGCGCTCGAACACGACAGGACGAACTACCTTGTTTCTGACGTATTGACAATCAGCGATCGTATGACGATGCTTGCAGGCATCGAAATGCGTCTGCCTTATCTTGACCGGGAACTGAGCCGGTATGCACGTTCATTGCCACCGAAGCTTCTTTTAGCAAATGGTAAAAAATGGATTCTTAAAGAAATGCTTCAGAAGAGAAATGGTGAAATATTCTGCCGGAGAAGCAAGGAAGGATTCGGATTACCTTTTGGCGCATGGACGGATATAAATCATACAGGCGCCTGGTCATTTCTTGAAAGTGAAAATTCACTGGTCTTTAAATTTATTGAAAAGAATCGTATTCTTGAATTGAAAAGTAATCATCAAAAATCGAAAGCTAATTATACTCTTGAATTATGGGCAGTGATGGTACTTGCAAAATGGCTTGATATTACCTTCGTTTAAATGAAGATTATTTACCTGCACCAATATTTTAAGACGCCGGAAGAGGGCGGGCCTATCCGGTCGTTTTACCTTGCAAAAGGGCTTGTGGACCACGGCATAGAGGTTGAAATGATTACTGCCCATAATAAGGATTCTAAAGTCATTAAAGAGATTTATGGAATCAAAGTGCATTATCTCCCGGTTCACTACGATAATTCTTTGAATTTTAAACAGCGGGTTATTACGTTTTTAAAGTTTATGTATATGGCAATAGATGAGGCAGCTACAATTAAAGGGGCTGACCTTTGCTATGCCACCAGCACGCCGCTAAGCATAGGACTTGCTGCAATTAAAATAAAGGAAAAGTTTTCTATTCCTTATTACTTTGAAGTCCGCGATCTCTGGCCGGAAGCGCCGATTCAGATGGGCGCCATTCGCAACCCCTGGTTGCTTCGCTACACCCGCGATATGGAACTACGCATTTATGATCAGGCGGAGAAGATCATTGCCCTTTCTCCCGGAATTCAAGACAATATTGTGAAAAAAGTATCCGGTAAAAAAGTTGTATTAATACCTAATATGTCGGATGTTAAGTTTTTTGAACCTCAGAAAAAGAATCCGGATTTCGAGAATGTTTTCAGGACAAAAAATAAATTTGTTGTCAGTTATTTTGGAGCTATCGGCAAGGTAAACCATCTCGAGTATCTGCTTGATTCCGCTGGTGCAAGCCTTGAAATGCAACTTCCCGTTAAATTCCTTATTGTGGGCGATGGTGCCGAGAAACACCGGCTCGAAAAACTGGGGCACTTTCGCAATCTTGTGAATGTGGAATTTCTTCCGTTTATGAATAAAAAAGAGCTCCGGGAGCTATTGAATGTGACCGATGCTGCCTATATCTCGTTTGCCAACAAGCCTATCCTCGAGACCAACAGCCCGAATAAATTTTTCGATGCACTGGCATCAGGCAAACTTGTGGTTACAAATACTAAAGGATGGATACGCGAGCTGGCAGAAGATAATCAGTGTGGTTTTTATACGGATCCGGAAAGACCGCCTGATTTTGTAGAAAAAATCAGCCCGTTTTTAAAAGATAAAACCAAGCTTAACCGTTTTCAGCAGAATGCCCGTAAACTGGGTGAAGTGCAATTTTCAAGACAGCAGCAGGTCAGTGAGTTGATAAATGTGCTTATGTGAATTACGAATTGCTGACTTAAACCCCACACTCCCACACAACTAATATATACATTAGTATAGATACAAGTGTACTTTGGTCGTTATATCAAAAAATATATTCAACGATAGGCAATAGGTTGTCTCAGAACAACTTCGGCGCCTTCCCCTTATAATTCGATGCTTTAAAAATATTCATCGCATTCTTTTCTATCATAAGGTAAGGCAGCGAAACTTCAGGATGATTCGCCATGTACTTCCTGACTATTTCCCATCCGACCCAGGCGCCAATCCGGCCTGGGCACACCGCTGATATCTCATATGTATTGGGCCTTTCGCCCATAAATTTTTCTTTGATAATATGGTTAGTTTCAAACAGTAATTCATTTTGAATAAAATTCCCCCATATAATATGCTGGTTGTCAGATACATCCGTCAGTTCTTTTTCTGTATACCAGATGATCAGGCTGTCAGGTGCGCACGGCAGCATTTTCTGTGCGAAATAGTACTTTTTGCCATAATACACCATATCGGCAAGCATCGTATTATCCGAGTAATCGGTTGCGATGTATTTGTCCGACAGAAGCAGCATTACCGCTGGTACAATGTATTGCTTCTGGTAACGTCTGAGAATATAATCCGGATAACTGTTGGGTATGTAAATGGCATCAGGGCCAATGTAATAATCGAGACCGATAATTATCAATGTGTCAGAAACGTACATTTCACTTGTGCCAAAGCCGGTAACTAGTGTCTGTATTTTTGGAATTTTTGCATCCGGAAAATATTTCCGCATATAAGCATAAGCTTCTTCGAAAGCAGCTTTCAGGTCATGCATGTCACCAAAAACACGCCGTGTTTCCTCCAACAAAACAGCGATATCCGGGTTTGTAATCCGGCTGAACAGTATTTCAGCCAGCACTGTATCGTTGGGATACTGATCGTTGCCGAGAAATTCAATTTTCAGTATCTTGTGATCCGTAAGAAATGCAAGCACATCTTCTACAGATTCTGACTTAAATAATGTATCCTCAAGTCGCTCAATTTTGATCTCTTCCTTTAATGATTTAACATCACTGGGTGGATCGCAATCAGCGTTGCACCGACCTAGAAAAAATACCAGGAACACAAATGTCAGGAATTTGATCATGGTTTTGAAAAACGTCATCCCAGCAAATAAACATCATTTTGTAATTTTTATTATAATGTTTTATAGTTTACATTTTCTTTGAAAATAAATCGGGGTGTTAAATTTAGCGATAAATCGAAAATATTACACAAAAAGAAACTCCACAAAATCGTATAAGGGGTAACCAAATGGCTCCGATTATTAACCTAATAAATTGATTATCAATATATTAATTTTTATATACATTTTTAATCATTTATTGAACTGGGAAAAGGGATTGAGAAATAAAATATAAATTCATAAGTTTTTGTACCTTTCTTTTAGTATCATGGCAGGATTAAACAGATAATTAAAAATATTCAACATGAAACTGAATCTGATTGAGCAATTTCTTTTGATAGCCCTTGACGATGATGAGGGACGGTTTGTAACAGATACCACGTATTTGTACAACGGCTTTGCAGGTGCCATTTTGATGGAACTGGCAATTCTTGATAAAATTGTATTGCAGAAAAAAAAGGTTGTGGTTACAGGCAAACCGGATACAGAAGAGCCTATTCTGGATCAATCCATTCAGGCCATTCAGAATCTGAAAGAAGGAAAATCCATTGGTTTCTGGATTGGCACTTTCAATGCCAATGCGAAAAATATCAAAGAGATTGTTCTTCAGGAATTAATTGATAAAGGTATTTTGAGAAGGGAAAAAGGTAAAATATTATGGGTCATTCCGTATGTTAAATATCCCACTGATAATCCTGTACCAGAAAATAAAGTCCGTGCACAAATAAAGGAAATCATCATGGATCAAACAAAACCTGAACCGAAGGATCTCATGCTATTGAGTCTGATCAATATTTGTGAACTGACAAAAGAAGCCTTCCGCTCAAAAGAAGTTTTCAGACGGGCAGGTAAACGAATTTTAGCATTGACTGAGCCAAATAACCTCAGTAATGTATTTAATCCGGATGTTCAAAAAATTCATGCTACAGTTATGGCTGCCACAAGATCAGCGGTTACTGCTTCTACCACACCTATGGTCTGACTGGTAATGCGTCATACTATTCAACTGAGATGTAACTTAGTAGCCTCGTAGTGTATTCTTGACTTTCCTCTTTTTCATCCGGTGTTGAGTGGAAATATACGTACGGGTTGAATAGCCTCTTTTGGATCCATGGTATTTTTTAAATTTTCCACTACCTTCCTTAGGTTCAGATTTATAGAATCCATATGACGGACATGTTGCAATGGAATAATAAACGCAACCTGATAATAAATAAACGCAGATTAGGATTATAAATATCCGTATCATTTAACCGGCAAATATAATACGTTATCGGATTTATGTGTAACAACATGATTATTCTGGTCAGGCATAAGAAACGGAGTTTCAGGAAGATATTAGCTTGGATATAGTCTTCCACTTTTGATCAGAAATGGCACCATAATCAAAAAAAGAAACACCTTTTGCCCCTCCATCAATCGCTGCCTGATACGCTTTTTCAAGTTGCTCTGCGCTAAGTTCGGAAACATACACTCCTGAAAAAATGGGCGCATTATTTTTTAGAGCATCAACTCCGGACTGCGTTTGTTTGCGAATCCAGTCAATGTTTTCATTATAAAAGTTGTTATACAGCATCGGGTAAAACGCATCCAGGTCCCACCGATGCCATTGTTGGCGCACACTCTGCCAGTTGGGAAACACTGCGGCAGAAATTTGTTTGTCATATTTTTTTGCTTCCGGAACGAGTATATCATTGACAAGCAGGGTAATGCTATCGAATCTGAACTGCCTCCATGCATCATTGGAAGAGGGGTTTGCCAGATCGGCTAGTGGGTCAATGCCTGTTTCTTCTTTGAATATGTTTCTGCAGTATGCGGAGTAGCAATAATCATACTGTGGATACTCCCTATCCTGTACAATATCATATTTGGGCTGCAGTGCTTCTGCAAGAATCACATCCGGCAAGCGCACGTAGTCGAGGTGAATACCGTCGATTTCCGGAATCCTGGCAAGGGCACTTACATTTTTTCTGATAAAATCCTGCACTTCGGGGTGTCTCGGACATAAAAATCTATAATAATCCACATATGCGGGCTTATCCAGCACAGATTCATCCAACCCGTTTACCGCATACCAATGAGGATGATTTTCAATCACCGCAGGAATGTTACAGGGCATAGTCCACATCCATGCATGAAATTCCATACCCAACTCATGACATGCTGGCGCTGCCTTAGCCAGGATATCTTCTTTGAGGGGTAAATGTTCGTTTTCAAAGAAGGACCAGGTGCTATTGTAAACCTCCATAAGAATGCCGTCAATACCTGCATCGCTTGCTTTGGCAAGTTTATCTTTCCAACCATCCTTGGAAAGCCCTTCTATGGGGCGAATCCATATCCAGCTTTTAAGCTGGTTTCGATTTATCTGCTGCTGTGGTCTTGAGCAGGCCTCCAGCAACACATCCGTGACCGCAAGGGCTAACGCACTATGACCAAGCGTTTTTAAAAACTGCCTTTTTTTCATATTAAATACACTAATCCGTCCTTGTGATCCACACCCTGCCGTCGGTTTGTATGTGCCATACACTACTGCCGTCAAAGCTCGTTTGTGTGATTTCAAATAAATAAGCAGAAACGATGATCAGAGGGTGAAATTCCATGTTTTCCAGATTAATATCTGTCACTTTCAGCAAGATAGGATCGGCTGTGAATGACCGGTTATTTTCAAAGTAAGCATGCTGCCGGTAATAAAGTTGCCTCAATGCCCATTTGATTGATTCATCCCTGTTTTCGATAAAAACAGCATGATCCGGATTTTGCGCTCTGTCTGCAAACTGTACGTATCCCCAGGTTTCAGGCCGATGCATTGCAATTACGCCTTGTGGTGACCATACCCAGTTATATTCAGGGATTGGACTTCCCGTATTTTCATTTATTTTCTTTATGTAATCGCTGCCTTTGGTCTCTAACCGCCAGTTTACCCTCGAAAAATTGATCCGCCATTGTTCGCCGCTTTGAGGTGGCCGCTTACCGGAAGCCGCTTCTTTCAACACTTCCCAAGGCAAAGCCAGTTCCACGGTCCATTTATCGTCCGTGTCCGAGGGATTGTTGATCGTTCCGAAGATTTTAATTCCTTTTTTAAGACCGCCAATATTCCAACTGTTAATAGCCGGGCCGCCATCCCGGTAGGGCTTCACAAGCATCAAATCCCAAATCGTTCCCAGTGCATTTATTTCCAGCTCATAATACAAATGAGTATCTCCGTCAGGGTCGATAAACATCTCAAAATCATTTTCATGGAATATTACCGCATCCCTGTCGGTATAGGTGGCCCAGATGTGCGGTTCCTGCAATTCAGCAGCAATATAAAAAAAGTCATCATCCCAGAGCATCTTAACCCGGGTTCTGTACAGCGGTTTTGGTTTTAAGTCTCCTTCAATATCCTGAAAATCACATGTCCAGGCTGCATCATACCACTCTTTTTCATCAATCCAGCCATCAATTGTAATGGGTGTTCTTGCCCTGAAACAGATATAATTTTCAGAATAAGAGCGGAAATCTGTTGGCTGGGTGTAACCATACTCAAGCCACAATACATTGATAACAAGTACTGCCAGAAAATAATGGAAATATTTCATGATAAATTATATTGAGCCAAACAAACAACAGATGATCGCTTTAATGGGAATAATAGCAGCAAATTAATGAATTGAAGGAAATGCAGCAAACTACATTCCTGCAATATGATGACAGGAAATAGCCTTTAATATATTTGAGAAAAATGGTAGCTTGTCGTATTTTCATGCGGATGAAAACATTTTTCTGCATAGTATTAGCGTATTTGCTTGGGTTACATGAGCCGGCTTTTTCCCAGTCTGTAAAATTGGGTATAAAACTCAGCCCTACCATCATATTCAACAGGTTTGTTTCACATTCAGACTCCATTGCCATCAATAACACACAGAATGACAAACGGTTTACATTCGGACTGACGGCCGATTTTGGTCTGACGGACAATTACTTTTTCAGCACCGGCGTATTGTACAGTCTGCGTAAGGTGACCTTTGCTGCTGTAAATCTGAATTCCGGTGAATCTGATACGGAACAGTACAGCCTGGAATACATCGAATTGCCATTGACATTGAAACTGTACACAAATGACATAGGAGTGGATTCAAAGATCTATTTTCAGCCTGGCTTCACATTGGACTTTTTGGTAAACTGGAAGGGAATTAATAAAAATGACAACCGGGTTAACGGTTTTTACTTTTTCGATTCCTCTTTTTACATCGGGGCCGGGTTGGAAAAAATGCTTGGCGTTACTACCGCTTTTTTTGCAGGGTTATTTTATCAACGGGGACTGGTTGACATTGCCAACAAAAATGATGACATCACGTTAAAGAATGATCTGTTAGGACTGGACCTGGGGCTACGGTTTTAGTTCAGTAAGTAATCTGAATTCTACAAAAAGCTTTGCTAACTAATGGCTGAAATGACTCACTCACTCTCCCCACGCCGACAGCACCAATTTCCTGGATCCCCCGTGATTACGATGCTCACACAGATATATGCCCTGCCAGGTCCCCAGGTTTAAACGGCCTTTAGTAACGGGTATATGCAAACTGGCGCCAAGCAGCGACGACTTAATATGGGCCGGCATGTCATCTGCACCTTCAAACGTGTGCCGGTAATAGGGCGCATTTTCAGGAACGATCTTGTTGAAGTGGCTTTCGAAGTCATCTCTCACAGTTGGATCTGCATTTTCATTGATTGTAAGGCTGGCAGAAGTATGCTTTATAAATACCTGCAGCATACCGTTCCGTATTTCCTTGATTTCAGGCAGACCATTTATAATTTCATGAGTAATCAGATGAAACCCCCTGGAATGCGGTTGCAGTTGTATTTCATTTTGAAAAAACATGGTCAAAGTTAATTAGTCCGATAAACTTTTTGGTGATCCTTTTTGCATTTTCTGAGTTTGTTGACCGTTCTTAATTATGTGTTATTGATCCAGATGCCTTTCATAGGCGCCCAGGTCCGGAAGGCTGTCTCTTTTTATTCCATCCAGGTCAGTGTCAACGCCTGAAAAAATACCGGCGTTTATTGCCGGCGATAATGAATCAATATGATAATCATAACCGAAAGGATTTACAAAAAGGGGGTCCGTATTCAGTAGGTTGTTGTTTATATCAAAATCCAGAGATGTTGTTTTAAGTATGCTATACCGGATAGAAACCTGAAAATCAGCCCCGCCGTCATTGTTCAATATGATTTCATCATTGAAGTCACCCCAGATGATGCTGTTAAGCACATCCAACTTCACATCTTCCGTCACTACAGTACCATCGGCTAACACCAGGTTATCGCTGACAACAAACAACGGGTTTTCACGAAAAAAAGTAAAAGAAAAGTTAGAAAAAGTGCAGTTTAAATACCTGTAATTACCTCCTGCAAAATTTCCGACTACAAATTCCGCACAATTATCAAACAGGCAATTCAATGCTGTCAGGTCTGAACTGAAGGCAATAAGTCCTGTCCTCGAAATATTTTCAATCTTCACACTTTCGAGCACCAGGTCAGGAATGGTATCGTTGTCAGGCGTACCCAACCAGATACCGTATTCGGAATTCCGGATATCCGTATATGCTATCCGGTTATCCCTGCTTCCTTCCAGGAAAAAAATACCACCCCACTGCCCGGGTGAATCTTTAAACTTATCATCCAATCTATCATTTAAAAAGGTGATACGCTGATCGGATGTGCCCACAGCGTTTATGGTACCTTTCACAAATATGGAAGACTCCTTGTGGGAAAATATTTTTGTTCCCGGATTGATTGTTAATGTGCAAAGGCTATCTACAAGTATGGAATTGAAGATAACATACGGCCTGCTGCCTGTCCAGATAGTGTTGCAGGCCAGGATGGAGTCACTGAAATAAAAAGCATCCTGACCCCAGGCGATTAGTTGAACCTGCTGCAGGTTACCATTGGTTTCAAACAATACGGCATCTTCCACAATAAACGGGAGGTCTTCATCTTTCGGGTCAATAAAAGCATCTACCAGTACAAGCATACTGTCTCCCCCAAGCAACCGTATGCTCTCAAACGACCGGTTTTTCAGGCCGTTTACCGTAATCGTGAAGGGCGAATTATCGCTACTTTCGAGAATGATAGAAGAGATATTTATGGCCTTAGGGTCATCGTTATACACAATAAACCTATTAGTGATGGTCAGCGCATCGGTAAATACGGTGTCAAAAAGTACGGTATCAGCTGAGAACCTTAGTTTTGCTGCAGGATCAAATGTAAACATCTGTTCCTCTGGCTGACACGATAGAAAAAGTGTAGCCGCAAGCAGTAGTATATAAATACCTGTTAGCTGTAATTGCTTCATAAATGTTTCCGGTAGAAAACGAATAACGGACCTGATTATTTTAATAACAAGGCTCTACTGTTATTTAAACTGGAATGATCAAATATGTAAATACATAAATGCGTAAATGATTGAATACGAAAATATTTTTTATTGCTAATTTTGAATATTTCTTTCCCGGTTATTCTTGCCAATAAAAATTTATATTAGCATTTTAACATTCAGTTATTAATCCGTGCTGCCTTCACTCATTTTGGCTGCATGATCAGCAAGACGAAGTTTTTCAATGAACGTACCAATTTCACCGTCCATAACTGTTGGTAGGTTATGCTGTGAATATCCTATCCGATGATCAGTAACCCTGCCCTGTGGATAGTTGTATGTACGGATCTTATCCGAACGGTCGCCACTCCCTACCATCGTTTTGCGTTTGGCGCCTACCTCTTCGTTGTGTTTTTTAAGCTCTATCTCATACAACCGCGAACGCAATACTTTGAGGGCTTTGTCAAAGTTCTTCAACTGTGATTTCTGGTCCTGGCAGGTTACTACGATTCCCGAAGGGATGTGGGTAAGCCGTATTGCCGAATAAGTTGTATTCACCGATTGTCCACCGGGTCCAGAAGAGCAATAGGTGTCTTTTCTCACATCATTCATGTCTATTTCCACCTCCACTTCATCCATCTCGGGCAATACGACTACAGAAGCAGCCGAAGTATGAACCCTGCCCTGTGTTTCGGTGGCCGGTATACGCTGTACACGGTGAACACCTGATTCATATTTCATTTGGCCATACACATCCTCGCCTGATAAGGAGCATACAATTTCTTTATATCCTCCGGAAGTGCCCTCCTGAAGATCCATAATAGTCATTTTCCATCTCATTTTATCGGCAAATCGCTGATACATTCTGAAAAGATCTCCGGCAAAAATAGCAGCTTCATCACCTCCAGTGCCCGCCCTGATTTCCAGGATCACATCTTTGGAATCATTTGGGTCTTTCGGAATCATCATCTGTTTCAATTCTTCTTCAATCTGTTCTTTTTTTAGAGGCAGTTCTTCCATTTCCTCCTTCGCCATTTTGCGGAACTCCAGATCTTTTTCAGTATTCAGTACCACTTTAGCTGATTCAATATTGCTGAGGATATTTTTATATTCTTCGTATTTCATAACCACTTTTTCAAGACCCTTGTATTCTTTGTTGAGCAGCGAATACTTCTTCATGTCCTTGATGGTATCGGGCTGTACAAGGAGCTGTCCTACTTCTTCAAATCTGTTTTTAATTTCTTCAAGTTTGTCAATCATGAATCGAATTAGTTGATCGTTACAAGGGGCAAAAGTAACAAAACATGATATTTCTTGTTTCCTTTATTATTATTAGTACAACATTCGTCAGTTTATTACTTTTATACTATGAAAATAAAAAGAACAACAGCATTCCGGTTCAAGACTTTTGTTGTAATACTATTAATAGTATCCTGCAGCGGAAGAATAAACCAAGAAGACCGCGAAGCTGCCAGCATAGGCATGAGAAACCGGGAAGTAAAAAAAGTTAGTCAGGCCGATATTTACATAACAGGTCTACTGCGTGGAAGGCAAATTGCAGAAGCAGCTCAACTATTATTAGCCAATAAGTTGAAAGAAACTATGTTAAACGAAGATGTACAAAAAGCGATCAGGTATTGTAATATACAGGCGTATCCGGTTATTGATTCTCTTTCCAAGTTATACCGGGCAAGTATCAAAAGGGTGAGCCTAAAGCTTCGTAATCCATATGATGCACCCGACAGCCTGGAAGATATCCTATTAAATGCCTATCATTATAATGTGGAATATAATATGGCCTTGCAGGACAATATTATTTCCCTGGATGATAATTATCTGTTATACACGATGCCGATACTTATCAGTGATCCGGTTTGCCTCAAGTGCCACGGCAAAAAGGGTAGTGAAGTTTCGGATGAGACTTTATCACTGCTTAAATCACTATACCCTTACGATAGCGCCACCGGCTATAAGATGAATGACCTCCGTGGAATGTGGAGCATCCGCCTACCTGTTAGAGAAATAGTGAACTCTATGGATAACTAAATGGCTATGTCTGATTTGCCCAGGTACTTTTCTTTTTATAAAATGGATACCCTAAATGATCTTTTTATAAGTTGTTATGAAGATATGAGCTTATGAAAATAATCACCACCCTTACCCTAGCGCTTACCCTGGCAACACTTTGTTACGCGCAGAATGAAAAATTTTCCATTGAAGATGTGCTGAGCTCTTCATTTCCATCATCACTCACATCAGCGCCGAAATCAGCCAGAATAGTATGGTTACAAAATGCGGAAGGGGTTCGTAATATCTGGCTGGCTGAAGCTCCGGATTATAAAGGCCGTATGGTTACAGATTATGATCAGGACGACGGCCACGAGATTAGCAATATTCAGTTTACTCCTGATGAAAAAAGTATTATTTACGTGCGTGGAGGTGCGCCGAACAGCAGCGGTGAAATACCCAACCCGACTTTAAATCCGGGGGGCAACGAGAGAGCTATATGGATAATTGACATGTCTTCTTTAGAAAAAAGAAAGCTTGCAGAAGGGTCCGGCCCTAAAGTTTCTCCGACTGGCGATATATTGGCCTTTCTGAAAGACGGACAGGTCTGGAACATTGATTTGAATGACGAAGAAGCAAAACCGGAAAAATGGTTTACCATAAGGGGTAAAGCAGGTTCCTTGACCTGGTCACCTGACGGTACGGCGCTTGCATTTGTTAGCAATCGCAAAGACCATGGGTATGTGGGAATCTACAAGAATGATGAAAAGCAGCTCACTTATTTGGACCCGAGTGTAGATCATGACTCGGAGCCTGCCTGGTCACCGGATGGCAGGCAAGTGGCATTTATCCGGCGCCCCAATGAAGACGGCATCCTGCCTTTCACTCCTCGAAGAACGGCTTTACCATGGTCAATTCATATTGTGGATATAAATACGGAAAAATCCAGACAGATATGGAAAGCCAGTGAGGGGACCGGCAGCGCTTTCAGAAGAATTTCAGCAGGCAATCAGCTTTTATGGGGCGCTGATAATCAGATCATTTTTCCGTATGAGGGCGATGGGTGGACACACTTATATTCAGTGAACAGCCTTTCGGGCGATGTCAGATTGCTGACTCCCGGGGCATTTGAAGTGCAATTTGCATCGCTTTCACCTGATGGCAGGTTTGTTATTTATGATTCGAACGAAAATGATTCCGACCGCAAGCATATCTGGAAAGCCAGCGTATCAGGCGGAAAGACAGATCAGATTACATCCGGAGTGAATATTGAATGGGCGCCGGTAGTTATTCCAGGTGATCAGACCGTTGCTTACATAACCTCCGGACCTTCCTCTCCAGCCCAGGCCGTTGTTTTGAAACCCGCTGCGAAGCAGGCAACTCCGCTTGATCCAGACGCTATTCCCAAACGGTTCCCATCCAGGCATCTGATTACACCACGGCAAGTGTTTTTTTCGGCAGCCGATGGTATGAAAATTCACGGTCAACTTTTTATTCCGAAAGACACAAATCCGGGACAAAAACATCCGGCTGTTTTGTTTTTCCATGGCGGATCACGACGACAAATGCTTCTGGGGTTCCATCATCGGGGCTATTACCACAATGCCTATTCATTCAATCAGTACCTGGTTTCGAAAGGGTACGTAGTGCTATCGGTAAATTACCGGAGTGGGATTGGTTATGGCATGGAGTTTCGCGAAGCGCTCAATTACGGTGCACGGGGCGCAAGTGAGTTTAATGATGTGATGGGTGCAGGGCTCTATCTCAGGGGCAGGCCGGATGTGGATCCAGATAAAATCGGGTTATGGGGTGGCTCATATGGCGGCTTCCTTACTGCAATGGGGCTGGCCAAAGCCAGCGACCTCTTTGCCGCTGGGGTTGACCTCCATGGAGTACATGACTGGAATATTGTGATCCGTAATTTTGTTCCTACATACGATGCAGGTAAAAATGCCAAAGCAGCAGAGTTGGCATTTGAATCTTCGCCCATGGCCTATGTGGATACATGGAAATCGCCTGTATTGCTGATCCATGGTGATGATGACCGGAATGTCCCGTTCAGCGAGTCTGTTGATCTTGCTGAAGCGCTCAGAAGGCAGGGTGTAGCGTTTGAACAGTTAATCTTTCCGGACGAGGTTCATGGCTTTCTTTTACATGCTTCCTGGATAAAGGCATATAAAGCTGCAGCAGATTTTTTTGACAGGAAATTGAAATAAATGCAGGAAATAAAAAATTGTACAACCGCCCGGTATCACTACTCGAAAGGGACGCCAGATTGATGAAATAACGTGGCAATTTTCATCAGTCTGTTTTGATACATTCGCCTTCTTCCCAACTGATCAGTCCTGCTACCTGTGCTTTACAGGAGTTGCCGTAGGTTTTTCCGTCACAACCACAAACCGGATCATAGAGTTCAAAACAAACTGCGTCGCTGTCAACTTTGGTGGGATCAATGCAATCTAAATTATCATCCTGATTGCAGGCAATAAATGATCCGGCCAGAAGGCAAACCGCCAATATTCGAAACAATTTTGTCCCATGCATAAAATTACTTTTTCCTTTATTGACTATTACGAAGACACATTTTTTATCAAAATGGTTCGAAATTCGCCAGATTAAAAATGTGATGCAATCCCTAACGGTATAGTATTATGGAGGAATAGAAATTTTCTACACATACCGAAGAATTGACAGTTCATCTGCATTGGAGGGTAACCGAAGCAGATAGAAGCCCTATTATGATGTGGACTTACCGTTCCCCTGCAATTTCGCGATACCTGAAACAATCTGTAATATGGTCATTAACCAGTCCGCAGGCTTGCATATGCGCATACATAATCGTACTGCCAACGAATTTGAATCCGCGCTTTTTCAGGTCTTTGCTCAGGTTGTCAGATTCAGTAGTTGTTGCTGGTATATCGTTCATGGTTTTCCATTTATTTACAATGGGCTGGTTATTCACAAACAACCAAATATAGGTATCATATGACCCGAATTCTTCCTGAACAATCAAAAACTGTTGTGCATTGTTTACCGCCGCATGCACTTTTAGCTTGTTGCGAATAATCCCTGGATCAAGAAGCAGCCTGTCAATCATTTTCTGATCAAAATCTGCAACGATCCGCACATCAAATCCAGCAAAAGCGTTCCGATATCCATCACGTCGTTTTAGAATGGTTGACCAGCTTAATCCTGCCTGCGCACCTTCAAGAATCAGGAATTCAAAATGCTTTCTATCATCATGTACAGGAATACCCCATTCTTCATCGTGATATTTTATGTATTCGGAAGAACCTTCACACCACGAACAACGGATTTTTTTCATAATCAGTATTTTATCTTTAATTTCTCTTGAGATTCCTGGATGAGAATTTCAGTTTTACTTCATCAATGTACATAACTTCCCGCATTTATATCGATGGTGCAGCCAGTAGCGTGGTCTGCCATACCGCTTGCCAGAAAGGCTACCATAGGAGCAATGTCATCCGGTTCTGTTAGCCTGTCAAGCGCGAGATCATTACTGACAAACTCATCACCGTAGTTTTTAATAAAATCTTTGGCCATATCGGTGCGTACAAAACCGGGGGCAATGTTAAACGCCACGATCCCCAGTTTCCCATATGCCCGGGCAATTGAACGGGTCAGCGATATGATACCACCTTTTGACGCCGCGTAAGCGAGATACTCTTTCGTATCACCACGGAAAGCTGCCCTGGAAGAAATATTAACAATTTTCCCTCCCCCTTTTTCGATAAAATGTGCGACTGCCAATTTGCATAAATAGCCTGTAGCATTGAGGTTCACCTCCATGGTTTTATGCCAGTCATTCAAGTACTTCATGTCATCTCCAGCAGGATCTGATTCAAGTGAAATACCTGCGTTGTTAATAATTACATGTAGTTGCCCAAAGTCGTTGACAACTTCGTTAAAAAGGCCGGCAATCTGTGTATGGTCTGCCAGATCAGCCCGATATAATTCAGAATTATTGTCTATCGCTTTTTGAATTTCTTTCGCTCGCTCCTCGTTCTGAAAATAATGCAGCCCAATGCGCGCTCCGCATGCAGCCATCGTTTTTGCAATAGCTGCGCCGATACCACCAGAAGCACCTGTAACGAGGATGTTTTTACCTGTCAGATCAATTTTTAACATCAGTCAGGAAAAAGGGTTTTATCTATATTCGGGATAATACGGATTGCATTTTTATAGTATAACTTTTTTAGTATTTGGTCATTGAGATTCAATCCGTACATTCTCCAGAAAGCATGATAACGCTTGTAGTAGGGGAAATACTCATCAGACGTTTCAAGTACCCTAAAATAAGTATAATATTCTTCCGGATGATACGAATCTTTTCCAAAAAGCACCCTGTCCTGGTATTTCTCAAAGAATTTACTTGCTGCACGCGGTTGCCGGCCCAGTTCTGCAATTACAGCCCCGATTTCGACATACATGTTGGGTAGTTCATCCATAAGTTTACTAAGCGCACCAAGGCGATTGGCATACCAGCCCATGTGAGCATTGATAAAAATGGTGTTTGGGTTCTTTCTGAATGCATTGTGTTGCTCCTCCATTATGGTTTCCCATGGAGCAGGATCTGTGTTGCTGCGTTTTCTGCGTGGATGTGTTTTCAGCTCCAACCAGCGTTCATTTTGTTCATCCATCGGTGACCAGAATGGCCTGGGATCAGCGGTATGGATCAACACCGGAATTCCGAGTTCGCCGCATTTTTTCCATACCGGATCAATCCTGGGGTCATCTACGTGTACGCGGTTGCCCTGACTGTCTTTTGAATACATGCCCAGGCTTTTGTAAATCTTTAATCCATTGGCTCCCAGCGTCACATCTCTTTCAATTTGCTTTATAGTATTTTCGGTCCATCCGGGAGCATCTATATTGTTGAAATCAATATTTGTGAAAACGATAAAACGGTTCGGGAAATGGTCGCTAACATTTTTCAATGATCCTTCCAGGTGCTCGGTTGTTCCTCTTCCCCGGCCACTGAGGTTTATCATAACTGCCATATTCAGCTCGTCCATTTCCCCCGCAAGCTTTGCAAGGTCCATATCTGGCATGCGAAACTGATGATTGTGTACGTCAATAAACGGAAATTTTGCTTTCTTAACCGGATGCTCAGGAACCACAAGCGTGGAGGGGGGATCGTATGCTTCCCAGTCCAGGGATTGTGAAAATGTTGCAAGAGGCAACATGCACAAATACAAAATCAAAATATTTTGCTTTTTCATAATTTATCTTTAATAATATCAACTTATAAAAGGAAACATACTTACAATTTATAACCTGCCTGAATGTTTACAATAAAAGATCCTGAGCACTTTTAACAGATATGCAGATTCGGGTAATACCTGCCCTACATCAGTTGCAAATGTACCTTTCCACCGTGTATAAACTTTAAATTCATTTAATAATTCCGCCAGTTCCGGGTCCAGTATAAATTCAAATCAATTAAAACAACTGTAAATCCCTCCCGTCAGGGACACAATATTATTTTGGTGTTTTCAAACCCTATGGCACTTTAGTAACCACTACCGTTTAAGTCCAGACAGTGTACTAAAAATATTGAAATGTTAATATATTAATTCAATTCACTAAACAGGTTGCAAAAATAACTCCTTTGTACTAATTCTATTGTGGTCAATATATTTTTCTTCATTTCCTAAACAGGATGTGTTTCTAAGTGCATTTTCCTCATTCTTATTCTCCATTTCTGATACAGAAGCCAGAATTCTCACAACTGTATATAAACTTTTAGGATTCATGTGTATCTTTAATCCGGGCATTGCATGCGATAGATAACCACATTAAATAGTGTTTTAACTATCAATTATTTCATTCACTGTTGTGAAAAAATAAGACTGAAAGTTGCTATCAAGCGTTTGTCAAAATCGAAAAATATTTTTATCAAAATTCAAGAAATAGAATTCCGGTATCGTTATATATATGAATACGCCATTCCATCTTGCATTTCCGGTTGATAATCTGGAAAATACGAGGCATTTTTTTCAAGAGTTGCTGGGATGCCGTATAGGCCGGCAGACAAATAAATGGATTGATTTCGATTTTTTTGGCCATCAGCTAACAGCACATCTGAAACCAGAAGAGGTCAAGCCTGTTCAAACCAACGAGGTAGATGGCGATCCTGTACCTGTTAGGCATTTCGGAGCCATACTTGAATGGAATGAATGGCATACACTTGCTGATAAAATGGCGAGCGCCAATATTGTTTTTATAATCAAACCGCATATACGATTCAAAGGAAAACCCGGCGAACAGGCTACCATGTTTTTTTCAGATCCCAGTGGTAATGCACTTGAATTTAAGGCATTCAAAGATCCGTCGAAAATATTTTCAACCAAATGATGTTACCTTGGTTTTAATTTTTGTATTAATCATTATTTTAAACTACTTATATTGGGAAAAGCATCCTTTTCACCAGCCATATTTTTTATTGTCATTGCTTCTGTTTTTTACGGATGTAACGGGGCATTCAGCGACCTGAATAAGATCGGTCAATATACCTGGAATCCGAGCCTGGCGTTTCCAATTGCTAAAGCCACTTTTGGATTTGAAGACTTTATCAATAGGAATGATACACTGGCATTAATTGAAAAAGATGAGGAAGGATTGATAATACTTACCTATGAAAATAATGACCTTTTCTCACAAAATGCGGCTTCCTATCTTGAATTACCAGATGAGACACATACGGAGTCATTTAATTTTAATTCTCCCTTGCTCATCCAGTTGCCTATAGCCTTTCAGATTTCGAAAACAGAATTTTTCAATTTCAAAATTGAAACGGAAGAAGGAGATGAAATTGATTCGGTACTGCTTCAATCGGGCGAACTTGAGTTGAAAATGCTTGCCAATTTCCCTGCTTCAGGTGAAGTAAAATTCCGCTTTCTTTCACTTTTTCTAAATGGGGAGCAGGTTGAATTTACTTATCCATGGCAATATTCAGGAACCCAGCCTGTTTTGGATCAGACTGATATACTGGACCTGTCTAATTTGAAAATGGATTTAACAGATGGCGGAACCACAGTTAACACTTTCAATTTTGAAGTTGAGATCACATTGAATTATGAAGGCCAGCCTGTTCTTCCGTCAAACTCACTGGAAATCGAAGTGAAGCTGTTGAACGCTACTTTTAAGGCTATCTATGGTAAAATATCAGAACGTAAGATTGACCCTGTTTCTGATACGCTTAAGCTTGATTTTTTTGATAATCTCAGTAACGGTTTCTTTTATCTGGATGAACCGGCAATTAGTATAAATATTGGTAACAGTTTTGGACTACCGGTATCTGTAAATATTTTGTCGTTTGAAGCATCTAATGAAACTTCAACGCTCAATTTAACAGGCGATATCACACAGCCCCAGCTTATCAACTTTCCTGCCCTCGGGCAGCTTGGCGACACGATACGGACAGTTATCACTATTGATCATACCAATTCCAATCTTCCGGAGCTTATAAGCATGTTGCCGACGCAGATCATATATGTGTTTGAAGGCACCATCAACCCGCAGGGAATCGCAGATAATAGTTTTGTGTTGAATGAAAGCATTGTGGATGTGGATCTTAAAATTGAATTACCGTTGAAAGGGCGATTATCTGATCTCGAAGCATCTAATTTATTCGAATTTGATGTTGGTGAGATCGCAGAAGACATTGATTTTGTTCTTTTCCAGATATATACTAACAACGGATTTCCGCTTTCACTTGACATACAGGTGATTTTCCTGGATGAAATTGGAACCGAGCTTGAAAGATTGATTGATGAAGATAACCGTATCCTCGAAGCCGCTGAGGTTAACGCTGAAGGAAATGTTACGCTCAGCAAAGAAAAAACCATACAGGTAATAGCGGATGATGATAAACTGCAAAGGATACAGAGTGCCAGCACCATACGTATCGAAGTTGTGATAAATACTACCGGTGACGGAACAACCTCGGTAAAAATCCTTGACAGTTATCAGCTGGAAATAAAAATAGGTGCGCAAATTGATTTTGGACTTAACGTAGGAGGATCATGAAAAAGCAGCTTTTGATCTTATTTATGACACTTATTGCCATAACAGCCTATACTCAGCAGATTACATTATACCAAATGTATTCAAGCATACCGCAGTCAAATCAGATAAATCCTGTGTTCATGCCAAGATCAAAGATAACCATCGGTTTACCCCTGATATCCTCTGATTATGTTTCAGTGTCAACTCCGGCCTCTTTTGATGATTTTTTTACAAGAAGCGCCGACGATTCATTAAGGATAGACGAACAAAAAATTATCGATGCATTCAACAAGTCTGGGAAATTTGATTTCGAAGGAAATATTGGTTTATTATTTTTGGGACTGCGTACAAAGACAGGATTCTTTTCACTGAGCCTGAATTCAAGATTAGATGCCGGGTTTACTTTGCCGGGAAGCTTGGTGGAGTTTGCATTCAGAGGATCGGGAGATACCGGCACACCTGCTTCAATTCGCATTAGCGAAATCAATCTCCAAACAGTGTGGTTCAATGAAATTGCAGTAGGCTATAGCAGGGAACTCAATAGCAAAATTACGGTAGGTGGTAAACTAAAATATCTGCAGGGAATCGGAACGATTTCAGTAGAAGGATTGAACGGGTATATCGAAAGCAGTATTGACAGTATTCATATATCCATGGATCCCTGGTCTGTTCACACTGCAGGTCAGGAGTTTTTAAAAAGTGCTTTTCCCAGTGCGAATACAGATTATTTTTTGTTTCAGAATGGCAATAAAGGGTGGGGTATTGATGTGGGTGTGGAATATAAGTTCATGGATAATCTGTTGCTTTCGGCTTCAATACTGGATGTTGGTAAAATAACCTGGAAAGAAGATACCAAAAGCTATCTGTTCGATGAAGTAAAATATACTTTTGAGGGTTTTGACTTACTTGAATTATTGGAAGATGACGAAAATGATCCAAACAGCCAGTCCACGATTGAGGATGAAATTGATTCACTGGGAAGCCTGTTTGAGCCAGAGGAGGTGGAGGGAACCATATTCTCCACACCACTATCCGGAAAGTTTTATGCCGGCGGCCGGTACACTTTGCTGACGATACATACATTTGGGGTAATCATTTATGGTAAAATATTTAAGTCGCAACTTACTCCATCGGTAGCGCTGACATATAATATTGAGCTTGGAAAAATCCTGAATGTAGGTTTGAACGCTACATTTCGCAATAAAACATTCAATAACTTCGGTGTGGGATTATCTGCCAAGCTGGGGCCGGTGCAGGTTTATGGCCTGGTGGATAATTTTCAGTCCATTTTGTTACCGGAAGGCGCCCGCGTAATAAGCGCCCGGGTTGGGTTGAATTTCATGTTCGGAAAAGCCAAAGGCTCCTGAATAGCCAATCATATATATTCTTGACCTTCTAGGGAATAGTATTCCAGCTCATACTCACGTAGATGCTAATTTTTATTTGCCTCAGCCCGGATCAGGTTCCATGCTTCCTCCACATGATGTATCTCAACATTAGTCTGGCCTGCTACAAGCCGTAATGCGAATTTTCCATTCAATTTTGTATGTGTCAAAAACAGTTTTCCGGAATCGTTAAGGGTATGCATCAGCTCTTCATTTATCTCATTGAGTTTTTCCTCATCGTACTGACCTGGATTGTACCGGAAACATACGGTATTGAGGGGCACCGGAGCTAAAAGTTCGAAATCATGGTGATCCTCTATCTGTCTGGCGAACCATTGTCCCAGCCGGATATGATTTCGAATGCGTACTTTGATCTCGTTTACGCCCATATATCGGATAACAAACCATAATTTTAGTGCACGGAATCGCCTCCCAAGCTGGATACCCCAGTCCTTGTAATTATTTACATGGGCCTCTTCCCGTGTACGGAGGTATTCGGGCGTCATGGAAAAAGTATTAATCAGCGCATCTTTATCCCTGACAAAATAAGCGCTGCAATCAAAATTTGTAAACATCCACTTATGGGGGTTAAATACGAATGAATCCGCCAGGTTAAGTTTTTTAAACCTGCTGCGGAATTCTTCGAGTATAAGTGCAGTTCCTGAATGCGCGGCATCGATGTGGTACCAGAGCGCATACTTTGTTGCAATTTCGCCTATTTCATCAATGGGATCTATAGCAGTAGAACCTGTGGTACCAAGTGCACCTACTACAAAAAGAGGGGTAAGCCCGTTTTCAATATCTTGCAGAATTGCCCGTTCCAGTTCTGCAGGTATCATAGCGAATTCTTCATCACAGGCGATTTTACGCAGGTTGTTTCTTCCGAAACCTGCAATTCCCACACCTTTTTCGATGGAAGAATGTGCTTGTTCGGAGCAATAGATCCTGTACGGGTTATTTTCAAAACCATTTTCATTGATACTGAATCCCGTTTTAACTTCTCTGGCAGTAAGCAGTGCACAAATGGTGGCCGTTGACGCTGTATCCTGAATGACGCCATGCCATGTGTCTGGCAGGTGAAGCATGATCTTAAGCCACTCCAGCATACGTTCTTCCATTTCAGTAGCAGCAGGCGATGTTACCCACATCATGCACTGTGCCCCCAGGGTAGCGGTAAGCATTTCCGCCAGCACAGAAGGATCGCTGTTTGTTGCCGGGAAATAGGCAAAAAAGGAAGGATGTTGCCAATGCGTAATTCCCGGCATGATTTTACTGTCAAAGTCAGACAAAATCGTATTGAAAGATTCACCTTCATCAGGAGGGAAGGCAGGAATTTGTGCAGCTATATCACCAGGTAGTACCTGGGATTTGACCGGGTATTGTTCGGTGTTTTCAAGGTAATCTGCCATCCAGTCAACTAACTGATGTGCCTGTTCTCGAAATTTACTTTTGTACATAAGATTTTTTTTATTTAAACCCGGAATTGTAATTAGAAATTTTCTGCCAACTCGAATATACAGCACCTCAGGCACCTGATGCATATCTACTTCAAGTTTTCGTAACGGAGTCTAATGACAATTCTGGATTAAACAATTTCTGAAAACCTGCTAATTTTTGTATCGATACTTTCCTTCTACGGATTCTGATAAACTTCCGGGACAATATCGCTGAGTTTATCCTCGAATGATTTGCCTTCCCAGAACAGCAAAGCTTTTGGCGATCGATTCAAGCCGGAAAAGGTGGGTGCCGTTTACTGGAATTTATTCTTCGAGATCTGCAAAGCAAATACCGCCGCTATATATGATGAAATCCCAAGATACAAGTGGGATCATCAAACCCGTGATATTTCTGCATACCATTTCCTTCTCTTTGCTTTTCCAGAGTTGTGCAATCCAATTCCACACAATGCCGGGAAAATGAACTGCTTCAATTTTGGCACTATAACTTTTGGTATAAAAAACCTGTAAGTTATGCCTTTACAACATAGGTTGAAGCAATCAGATCGTGAAGCGCCTGCTTCGGAGGATTTGGGGGCGGCAGTTTCGGCGGTTGCGGTGTAGGTGGAAGCTGGTAGTTTCAATTCCCCGATATCAATCAGAGCCATACGAGAACTTATCAAGGATATATTTAGGGATAATCATTCAGCCCACTCTCTGCGTTCCGGATTTATCTGCCAAGCATTTGAATCAGGAGCAAAAACCTCTCAACTAATGCAGCAATCAGGGCATCGCTGTGTATCATTGCTAATGATATATGATAGAAGCAATCTGATTAAATCTAATGCTATAACTCACGTTCTTCTAAGAAATATTACGAAATCCTAATCTTTGTTAGATAAAGCTTTGAGAGATTCAATGTGACGGCGATGATCTTCCTCTTTCTCCATTTTCTCTATTTTATCAAGTGCCTCATAAATAACAGCATTGTAAGCTGCTACCTTTCCTGGTATTAAAAAGAGGTCTATTAATGCCCAAATACCTAATCCACCGAGGGTTATCCAAAATAAGAATTGAAGTCCCCATTTGCCCAGATAAGCATAATGAGCGCCAAGTATAAACCAAAACAAGTAGGTCAACCCAACTTCTTTGGTTTTACCACGAAGTGCATGTTTACTAGTAGTCATGATATATTAATTATTTGGTTAGATTATGAAGCCAAACTAATATTTAATTAATTTTATTCCAAGTGATTTGTACCTGATTCTAAATTCTCTTCTCTGCAAACCTCACCATTCCATTTTCAAACTATCAAATCTTCTTTTCAACACCATCACCAACCAGCATCCTTCACCCAAAATTTCCTCCATTCGTACAGACTCTTCCATATCCAATTTATACTTATCCGCGATCATTGAAGATATCAAATGAGCAGGTAACCGATTTTCTCCAAATTCTGTTGATCCTGACACTTTGGGCAAGCAATCCCGGGCTTCCATTTTGATAAACAATATACCCGTTGGGGCCAGCACCCTGACCATCTCGGATAATATAGCATCATAGGTTACCTGATCTACATGTTGTAATACATTTACGGAAATGACCGCATCAAACGCGTTGTTAGAAAACGGAAGGGATCGCAAATCACCAGCAATAAATTGATTTTCTCCTATTGAAATACTCAGCGACCGGGCATGCATCCCTACGAGTTTAATTGCACCAGGATCCTTGTCCACTGCATATACCTCATAATTATTCTGAAGAAAATAGATCAGGTTTCGGCCTTCACCACATCCTGCATCAAGAATTCGAATTCCGGGTGTGAACCTTCCTTTCAGGACCTGGTCCAGCAGGTGAATGTCCATATTGCCAAGTTCACGGTTCAGTTCCGATGGGGTCATTTTATATCACTTTTTCATTTGAATATTTGAAAATTGGTTAAAAATTACCAATATTTCTACCGCAAAATATGAATTTTAGTTTCAGCAAATATGAGACATATTAATAATTCCTTAATCATACTCTTTTTTAGTTTTGCTGCCTCACTGCCGTCTTTTGGCTGGGGCAAAACAGGTCATCGGGTCGTCGGGGCAATTGCCGAAATGTATTTAACCAAAAAAGCAACTAAGGAAATTCAGAGAATAATGGGTAACGAATCTCTTGCGATGGCTGCCAACTGGATGGATTTTATAAGGTCTGACCCACGTTGGGACCATGCAGGTCCATGGCACTATACTACAATCCCCGATGGTATGACTTATGAACAAGCTGGAACACCAGATGAAGGTGATGCTATTGAAACGATTGAGCGCCTGATCAACGAACTGCAAACAAAACAATTTACCGATTCCGACGAATTAGTTGCCCTCCGGTTTCTTATCCACCTGATCGGTGACCTTCATCAACCATTGCATACCGGCAATGGAGAAGACCGGGGTGGAACCGACATAAAACTCAAATGGTTCTCTAAAAACAGCAATCTTCATGGTGTGTGGGACTCAGGAATAATCGATGGTGAACAGTTGAGCCACACTGAATGGGTGAATGAAATTAACTTTGCGACGAAAACCGAAATAACTACCTGGCAACACGCAAGTCCTGTGGAGTGGGCCTACGAATCGATGAGCTACAGGAAGCAAATCTATGACTTACCCGAAAACAAAAGCATTAACTACAGGTACGTTTATGACAACATCGATGTAGTACGACACCGTCTTCTCCAGGCAGGTATCCGCCTGGCGGGTGTGTTAAATAAAATTTACGGATAAAATCCTCCCAATCAAATTGACTATTCAAAAATACTTCTTTGTTTTTTTTATCCTGTCAATTGGTATGCAGGCCTGTTATTTCAGTAGTTCAAAAGAAGGGATTACAGTGGGTGAACAAATAAACGGAGTGAGTTTTGTTGCTTCCAGGGACTCGGTAGCACAGCCAGATATCGATCAACTGTTAGAAATTAATACTACCTGGGTCAGTATTATGCCCTATGCATTCGCACCCAATCATAAAGGTGATTTATATTACAACAACCAAAGGCAATGGTGGGGAGAATCGCAAGCAGGAGTAGCACACACAATTAGTTTGATCCACGCAAATGGGCTTAAAGTAATGTTGAAACCACAGGTCTGGATGCGAAACGGTGCTTATACAGGTAAGTTTACAACTTCTAGTGAATCCGAATGGGAATTATTTGAAGCGAACTATCGAAATTACATACTGGAATTTGCGAATCTCGCCGATTCAATGAAGGTGGAGTTATTCTGTATTGGTACCGAATGGGAAGCCTTCATTCAGCAACGACCCGCCTACTGGAGTGGGCTAATTAAGGAAATCCGTACGATCTATAAAGGCCGGTTAACCTATGCCGCCAATTGGGATGAATTCACCGGAACACCTTTCTGGGACCAATTGGATTTCATTGGTATTGATGCCTATTTCCCTTTGTCCGACTTAGAGGAGCCGGAAATGGTTGAATTGGTGAAAGCCTGGAGCCCCCACATTAAAAGGATCGAAAAATTCTCTACTGTCCTGAATAAACCTGTATTGTTTACCGAATACGGTTACAGAAGTATTCCCTACACGGCTAAAGAACCGTGGAACGCCTCAAAGTCGGAGGCGATATCATTGCAAGCACAGGCTACAGCATACGAAGCCCTTTACGCTTCTGCCTGGAACAAACCCTGGATGGCCGGGGGCTTTGTTTGGAAATGGTACCACCATCATTATAAAAGCGGTGGTGAAAGCGACAGTGGTTTCACACCCCAGAACAAACCGGTCGAGGGGGTGATCAGGGACCAATATTTTAAGAATAATTGATGGATTATGAAAATTTTTTGCAGAAATAATCTTTATAAATCGGGATTATTTAAGACGTTGAGAGCAATACTCTTAAGTAAATTTTATTGCATCAAATGAATGAATCTCATTTCAAAAATCATCATTAGTCCTGGCTGCTCTCATATCTTTTTTTGCATTTAACACAATATATAACGATATTCAAGACCATGTTCCGGCCTATTCTCATCAGTCTTTTTGTAATGGGTTTCCTCTCAATTGCTGGGTGTTCCGGGTTTTCAAACACGACGACTACAGATTGTCCTACATTTGACGGATTTAAAACAAATCCGGAAAGAGATTTTAGACGTTATCAAAAGCATGCCAAATCTTTAAGAAAATCCAGCCATGGCTATGGCCCCTACGGTTCATTTATTGCCAGAGGCAAAAGAAAACCTAAAAAAATAAAGATGAAGAATACGATAAGGGTTTATCCCAAAAAGTTCATTAGAACTTCCTGAACGAAGTGTCTGACGATGCAAAGCATGTCTGACTGTAACAGCAGGCGATTGAAAATGAATGTGTTATAGCTTTTTATCAATGACTTTCGTCGGCCCATAGGGCAAAATTGTCATTCCTATTGACAATTTTGGGTTTATTATTAATCAGGCTTAAATTCCTCCATTAAAGCCATAAAGTCCGGGGTTTTAGTAATAAATTCAGGCAGGATTGAGATAATTTCCCAATCAGAAAAACCCGATTCAAAGGAACTCCTGAATTTCCTCATACCCAATTCCAGGTTCTCATAACTGATGACAATTCCATCATAAAAGTCTGCTGCATTGGATGCAGGGTCCAGAATTAAATAATTATTACCTAACGCTGCCGACAGTCCCCTAGTATTTTCGGAGCTGCTCAATAGCGCCTTCCGATAGTTTGTGATAGATTTAGCCAGATAAAGCCCATCACCAAATTCTTTATACTGATCCTCATAAATATTAGCTATAATTTCATAGTTGTAGCTCCCGTGAGCAGAGTCCATTAATTCAGCGGCCTTTTTAAAATAAAAAACTGCACTGTCATAATTAATCCTCGTTTTAACAGAGTTTGAACTATGATCAGCTTCTGCCATGAAAAAATCAGCCATGATATTATACAACTTTGGCACTTCAGGTTTTTTATGCAAAGCATTCCTGTAATGGTATATGGAGCTTTCCCGGTCCGTTTCAGAGACTAAATTTCCCAAAACAATTTCAGGGAAAGACCAGTTTGGAGAAAAGTCACGTGCTTGGTTAAGAAAAATTCTTGCAACATCGAAATCATTAATATGCCAGCTAAGTACCCCCACCTGGTATCTGAGATATGATGAGTTTGGATCCAATTCAATGGCATAATTAAGATCGTCAATAGCTTTTTTGATCCCGTTTTTTGAAACAACACCCTGGTGATATCCATCATGTGCTTTTTCACTCTCAAAAAATATCCTTCTAACAAAAAGCAACTGATACCCGGGATAGCCATCATCAACAATGGTTAAAGTTTTTGTCAAAGCTGCGGAAATGCGGTATTTCGCATCGGAATAATTGAGCTGGACCGGGTCTCCTTCATAAACACCAATGAAGGTATTAATATAAAATTGTGTGCTGTTCAGTACCTCAGCGATCAGTTGGTCCAGAAGTTGGTTCTTTTTCTCATCATCTATGATACTTTGCCTTATTGTCTCATATTCCGAGAACAACAAGTCCAAATCATCTTTCATCAGGTGATACTCAGCTAAAAATTCCCTGAAAGTCAGAATCTCTTTGTCTTCTTTCGTCAGTTCTTCCAGAAGAAAACTTCTTTCGGTTGTATTTATCAGGTTAGAGATGCTGGCTGAAGCCCCTTCCTCAAGTTTCAACGACTTATCAATAGCCGGAAAAATGTTTTCCCGTTTATTAGAGGCGATTACAATAGGAATTTGACGGTATTCGGTATCCAAAGGCACCTTTTCAATTAAATACTTCTCCAATTCATAAAGTGACACCACACCATTTTTCGGTGCATTATCCGCATATCCGAGGATCGCTTCAAGTAAATAGTAAGTAAATACACCATGTCCACCTCCCCATCGACTATGCTCATATGATCTTTCTTCGCCCTGAGCTGAAAGGATCTTTACAATGTTTGGCACTTTCGTGGCAAGCGAATTGTTCAGAAATAGATAATCGTCCCCAACAATTTTTCCGGAGTGACAAGCATCCAAAAATAAAAATGTTTTAGCCCCACGATGGGAGAATGTCTTTAATATATTATCAAGCAGGTTGAGATCAATATTGCCACCATTATTATATGTAGCATCGTGGCTGTCATAAGCATGGAGGTAACCAAGTTTTGCAATGGTCATATCTTCATGACCCCCATGACCAGAAAAATATATATATACTCTGTCATGTTCCTTTACATTTCTTAGGAGCCATTCAAAAGACATCCAGATCTCAGCAAAGGTAGCCTCCTGGTTCAGAAGTAACTTCATCTGATCCGGTTGTATGCGATGACCCAATGACCTTTTGACGTACTGGTAAAAAGCCAATGCATCGTCATCGGCATATTGAAGATCGTTGAGGTATTGGTAGTCGGAAATACCGATAACCAATACCCAGATATTCATCTCAGCCCTGGAATAAACCTGGGTCGGGCACAATTGCATAAAAAATAGAACGATGACCAAACAAGATTTCACAAACCAAAGGTAGGGAAAATACCACTAATGTTTCATGGTGCAATTGTGAATTATAAGATTGGGAGATTGGATTAGGATGCAACTTATACATACATATTGACATCATCTTCTTGATTAAGTTTGTGACCATTGAATGCAAAAATTATTAACCATAGCACTTCTACAGGTAATTTTTACAGGAAATGCACAAGTTATTATAAGAGGTGAAATAGTGGATGTCGAGACCCAAAACCCTCTTACCGGCGTCAATATTTGGGTAAAGACTACGGCAATCTATGGAAGTACGTCTAACCAGGAGGGTCGTTTTAATTTAAAAATACCTGAAAATGCAGACACCATTTTCTTTTCCTAATATGGGGTATAAGTTAGGAACAAGGGTCATCCCAATTGACGATCAGTCTTGGAGAATAGAACTTGAACCTGATATTAAAGAATTAAAAGAGGTCTTGATTGAACCTGAAGACCCTGTTCAACTCATCAAACAAGTAATTGCAAGGTTTCCTCAAAATTATCCAGAAAGTTCGTACAAGGCAAAAGGTTTCCTACGTCAGATGATTAAAGATAGTAAGGATTATTTGTCTATTGGGGAGGCTGTTTTTGACATAAATTATTTTCCGAAAGAAAAATCTAGATTTGAACTAAAAATAATAAAAGCCCGGACCAGCGATGACGTGAAAAGGAGCAGGTTATTTTAAGATTATCACCCTGCTGGGGGGCCGCATTTAGTTGCAGCTAAAGGTGTTTATAAGAACTTTCCTGGTTTTTTAAATATCAAGACGATTGATCTTTATGAATTCGAAATTACAGCCTACACTACTTACAATAGTAAGGATGTTTATGAGATCTCGTTTGACCAAAAGCCTGCTGTCAATCGAGCTTTGGTAAAAGGAAAATTATTTCTCGATGAAAATAGCCTCGCAATAATTAAATATGAATAAGGACTTAGTGAAAGGGGCTTAACTTATGTTACGCATCTCAGCGGCACGGATAAATTTTTTGCAACCTTATTGAATATAGATTACAAAATATTAGACAGGAGAGAAAAAGTTACTTTTCAGGAATTTAATGGTAAGTGGTTTCCCAAATCGGTTAATTTTTACCAGGATTTTACGTATAAACAACCTTCTAAAGGTCTCGATATTCACTTGTTTATGAATATTGAATTTCTAATCACTGAAATTTTACAAGAACCTGCTGAAAGGTTTTCTCAAAGTAAGCTATGGCGTAAGAATCAGCTTCTTTCAAACATGCCTGGTGCTTTTGATGAGGCTTTTTGGGGTAAGGAAATCTTTATTCAGCCAACTGAGGAAATTGAATCAGTTGTACAAAGACTGAATGAATCTCAAAGGGATTTTACCTATGAATATGCAAAAGATGGATGGGAAATGCTAAATCCTGAAATGGTTAGTTATTACAGCAAGGACGACGGCAGTATTTACCTCCGACCGATCATCAATGGCTTATGGATAGAGGATTTCCAGGGAGCACTACTTTATCGTAATGTTACCGGAGATTTTACCATTGAATCAGACCTAAGGGTCCGTAAAATCAATAATGATGAAAACCTGCCTCCAGATAAATGGTTTCAGTTAGCAGGCTTGATGGCCAGGTTACCTATATCAAAAAATAAATATGATGAGAACAATGTTTGGATATTTTTAGGGACAAGGGGAAACAAAAATCTCAAGTATGGATCGCAGATAACAATAGCTGGGAAATCAAAACGAAAAATATCAAAAACAGATCAGCCTTTTATTACCTTGCGAACTGAAAGACTAGGGGAAATGTTGAATGTGTTTATTCAGAATGATGAAAATTGGCAATTGATAAATAGTTATGATATTTCACGTTGGCCTCTCACTCTGCAGGTAGGAGCTACTGTTGTAACACATTTTCCGACTCATGGCCCGTCGATGTATGCAGACCTTGAGGCAATTTTTAAACGATTAACGATAAAAAATCAGTCCTTGAAATGAAAAGGGCCTTAATTTTTACTGTTTTATTCAGCATTGTGATTCCGTTAAAGGCATGTCTGATCTGTATTATACAAGATGAAAATAAAGTATTGGTTGGCAATCATGAGGATTGGTACGCCAAGGATTCACAAGTAACGTTCAGGCCGCAAGGTGAGCGCAACAACAAATATGGAATGGTGTTTTTTGGATTTGCAAGTGAGGGAGGGGCACAAGGGGGTATGAATACCGAGGGATTATTTTTTGACGGTACAATTTCACCTTATGTGCCTATCGATCAATCAGATAAAATTATATTTGATGGTTATTTATACGAGGAGATACTAGGGAATGCAGCCAGCATTGAAGAAGTTGTTGTTTACCTAAAAAAATATGAAGTGACTGGAATCGAAGAAGTACACCTGATGTTTGCGGATCGTACCGGCAGTTACGTAATCGTTAACGCCTACGAGGGGAAATTGAACTTTCACTATAAGGATTCCCCTTTTAAAGTTCTGACGAATTTTAATATTAATAATCCCCACTACGGTAATGAGCCAACCTGTATGCGGTTTACTTTGGCAAATAGTATTCTTGAAGAAGAAGGTGAAGCTACCGTTGAGAATGTTAAAAATGTGCTTGAAAATACTACCCAGGAAGCATTAACGGTCTATTCAAATATCTATGATCTTACCGAGGGAGAAGTATATGTATATTGGGAAAGAAACTTTGATATTGAAATCAAAATAAACCTGTCAGAAGAACTTCAACTTGGAAGCAGATCAATTTTACTGGAAGACCTCGTGAAAAATACTATACAATCCTTGAAGAAATAATTATTTTCTTTTCCTACCCCCACTAAAAGATTAAAAAGAAATGTATCCAATAAGCACTAAGTTAATTCTTACACCGATTTATTCTCTTCATCCGATTCGTTCAACAAAAGGACCTTCTGTTTTTACTCTTACTTCTTCAATAGAAGATCCGGGCATAAGTTCGGTTAAAATCAGTTGATCTATATCTATTACAAATACAGCCAAGTCAGTGATGATCATGTCCACCGCATTGAGAGCGGTTAGCGGCAGTGTACATTGGTTGACGATCTTTGATATACCTTCCTTATTTAGATGCATCATGGTTATGATCAATTTGTTTGCACCGGTTGCCAGGTCCATAGCGCCGCCTACACCTAAAAGTGGTTTACCAGGTACTGCCCAGTTTGCCAGGTTGCCATGACTATCTACCTGCAAAGCTCCCATCACTGCCACATCGATGTGCCCTCCCCGAATCATTCCGAAAGAAGTTGTAGAATCGAAATAACTTGCTCCTGGTAGTGCGGTAACGGGAATTTTACCAGCATTGACCGGATTATGCATTGCTCCACTTCCGTCTTCTGGTTCGGGTCCAACTCCGAGCATGCCGTTTTCGGTGTGTAGAATAATACCGTCATCAGATTTGATAAGATCAGCAATCAAAGTAGGTATTCCAATGCCAAGATTAACAATATCCCCCTTTTTTAGCTCTTTTAAAGCCCTTTTGGCAATAGACATTCTATTGCCATCAACTTTTTTAAGGCTTCCTTTCACAGATGCGGAGGATCCAAGGTCCTGTTCCTCCAGTTTCGCTACAACAAGATAGTCCACAAAACATGCTTGCGTATGAATTTGATTTGGATCCAGCTCACCCACCTCCACAATCTCTTCCACCTCCGCAATCACCACATCTGCAGCTGTTGCCATTGCAGGGTTAAAGTTTTGTTCCGTGAGTCGATAAATCAGGTTTCCGACTGTATCAGCTTTCCAGGCTCTAATAAATGCTATATTCCCCCGTATGGATGGTACAAATACCTGGTCACTGCCATTTAAGTTACGAATTTCAATTCCTTCGGCCAATTTCGTCCCAACAGATGATGGCGTAAAAAAACCGCCAATGCCCATGCCTCCGGCCCGGATTGCTTCTCCGAGGGTCCCTTGAGGAAGTAGTTCGTATTCAACGTTTCTATTCTGAGCAGCCCTTACCGCGTCCGGATTGCTGGTAAAAAATGACCCCACCATCTTTTTAATTTGACCGTTCAAAAGTAGTCTCCCCCCTCCAAGTTTGGATTCACCTACATTATTTCCAATATAGGTAAGGTTTTTAGTAGTAGTTTGAGCCAATGCATGCAATAAATGAACTGGATTTCCGGTCATTCCAAATCCTCCACAAAGTATCGTATCCCCATCTTTTACTTTACCGGCTCCTGCTTCGACTGAAATTATGGAGATTATTTTCATACCGCCCGACTTAATTTTGAAATTTTTTTGGGAGCCGTTTCCGTTAAGAAAAGGCTTACTATGGCACCTAATATCACCCCTACAAGAGCCAGGTATAGCACATTTTCAATTCCAAAATTTTCCGCAATGTATCCTCCTATAAGAGGAGCCACTCCACCGCCAAATATTTCGCCAGCACCAACCACAAGGCCAATTGAAGAGGCCACCAAACCAGCAGGAGCTGATTCAGTAGAAATCGGACCTGTAATCAGGGCAATATTGCCCAGGCAGAAAAACGAAACAACAAACAAAGTAGCAAACAGATAGTTGATATTTACCCCTGTTTGGGCAAAAAGCCAAACGAATACTGCTGCACCTGCGAAGCTGATGATAGCAACAATTTTACGCCCCAGGATGTCAGAAATTCCAGGAAGGGCAAATTGACCTGCGAACCCTCCAAATCCAATGGCTGACGTTACCAATCCCATTTGCTGGGGGGAAAGACCTAAGTAGTTTTCCAGATACAAGGGCACCATGGCGCCAAGGACAAAAATGCAGGACATGCAGCAAAACAAAGCGAGCATGCAAATCATGATGTTTTTAGTTTTTATGATTTCTAACCAATTATTCTTATTGTTTGGAACTGCTTTAGGAAGACTTACAGATTGGCTTGGTTTCGCAGGGTCCTTCAGCACAAAATACATCAATACTCCCACAATGAAACCTGGGATAGCTACTATCCAAAATACTTCCCGCCATGAGGGCAACACTAACAACAATTGTGTAGCGATAATAGGGCCTAAGGCCAGACCGAATAACGGAAAACCGCTTTGCTGAATACCTTGTAATAATCCTCTTCTCGAGGGTTTGGCGGCAAATGCGGTTGCAGCAAAACTAGTGGGACAGTAGGCCCCTTCTGATGCCCCCATCAGCGACCTGATTAATATCAGGCTCACCAGGCCGGTGGCCATACCGGAAAATCCTGACATTATTGAAAAAAATAAAATAGCAGGAATAAGTATCTTCCGGTGACCGAAGCGGTCAGACAGGCTACCGGTAAATATGGCAAATACACCCCATAGTATTCCCAGTGCTCCAAAAATATAACCTACATCCTGATAATTGAGGTTGAGATCGGGGATCATAGAGGGCAGCAGAGGGGCAATGATCCATCGATCAAGTCCTACAAGACCGAATCCAATCGAGAGCAAAGTCACAGCTTTCCATTCGTACTTGCGGTTCCAGCTTGACTGATTCTTATCGATTATGTCCATATTTATTCCCCTAATATTTGGTTAAATACATTTCTGAGATCTGATTCAGGTGAATCCGTTACAGATTGTGTTCTGAAGGCTACATGAAAGTCTGGTCTTACTACCAGACATCCCGAATCATTAATTTCCCTGGCGTCAGCCCATTCTCCATATAGGTCTGTATAATCCCGGTCCGGGCCTATCTGGATGGCATTGATCTCGATACGTAGTTCTTTGGCAATCACGCTGACCCCTTCGATCCATTTCTCACCACCGATACCGGTGAAAAGTGTGAATTTACCTTTTCCGGCAAGATCCAGTGTGGAAATTTTATATCCGTTGTCACCCAGCCAAACATGAGGTAAGCGCGCTCCTGGCCAGGAAGTCGCTTGAAAATAAAGCTCCTTGTCCCTTTTATATTCAGGCTCAGGGGTTCCATCCGAGACAATAGCATTGGAATAATACCTTTGATTCATTTCCACGCCATGACAGTTGAACTCAAAGGATTTGAACAGGATCGACTTTCTAAGTGCCTCTCGCTGCACTTCTGCTTCGTGCGTAACTTCCTTTCGTCTGGCCATATTAGCCTTCATTTGTTCCGGGTCCGTAGTGTTTAGAAGTCCAAGGGATTCGAAAATGGGTCCAAATTCCTTGATGCTTTTATTGGCCCGTTCAACTATTTGTTTAGCTATAGGTGCACGCTCATCCTGGTAGGTGTCTAAAAGAGTGGGATTTGCATGGCCCTTTAACACCATAGATAGCTTCCATGAAAGATTGAAAGCATCCTGTATGGAAGTATTTGAACCTAATCCATTGGAAGGAGGGTGCCGATGAATGGCGTCACCAACGCAAAAAACACGGTCTTTATAGATCTTGGTGGCAAAACAATGGTTTACAGTCCATGTGGATGTAGATAGTATTTCAATTGGTATAGATTCGTCACCTACAAGTTTATGAGTAATATCTCTGGCCATTTTGTCAGAGACTTCCGGAGCATCTTCATTGATATCATATCCCCATAATATAAGCCATTCATTCCAGGGACGTACCATTCTTATCACCCCCATGCCAATACCACCAACATCCGATCCGGGTTGAAGTACCCAATACAATACACTCGGTCTATGGGCCACATATTTCGAAAGATCCATTCTACAAAAAATATTCATACTTCCAGCAACTCCCATTTCGCCGGCGAATGGCAAACCAATATCCTCCGCGACCTTACTATTCCCACCATCAGCGCCGATGAGGTATTTACATCTTATTTTGAATTCTTCATCGGAAAGACGGTCTCGCACAAGTACTGTAACGCCTTGTGCATTTTGTTCAAGACTGAGATATTCTGTATCAAACTGATATTTTGATCCCCTGCGTGCACCAACACCCACCAGAATGGGTTCGGTAAGATCCTGTGGAATGTCACATATTTTGGTAGGACTTGCGAGTGTAAAATCAGCCATTCTATTGGGATGGTTTCCCCATGAATAAAGCCTTCCAAGCTCTTCGCCTGCCAGACTGGTGCAAAAAACATTATTACCCATCAACTCCTGAGGTGTGGCTTTTTCCTTGATCTCTTCTTCTATTCCTAAATCGCGAAAAATTTCCATTGTTCGCTGGTTGGTGATATGCGCTCTGGGTCCGTCAGCCAGCCAGTTGTATCTGGTAACTACAACATTTTTAATCCCATAGGTACTCAACAGCGCAGAAACTGCAGAACCGGCAGGCCCGCTACCAATAATTAAAACGTCAGTTTCAAACTTATAAATGTTAGGCATAAGTGTGTATGATTGGTTATTTGAAAATAAGTTTATATAACGTACATTTGTTTTATGTAAGTACAATTATAGTGCATTTTTCGGTTTAATAAAACACCATGAGAAATATTACAGAAGACAATTTGGTAGATATCGTACTGGAGCGTTTGAATTCTGAGTCAGAAAGGGATTATGAAGTCATTTCAAAATTTATCAAGCATATTCATGCTTTTATAAAGGACCTGGAGCCTACCGAAGAAGAATGGTTCAAAGCGATCGATTTCCTTACAAGAACCGGCCAGACTTGCAATGATAAGCGTCAGGAGTTTATTCTGTTGTCAGACGTATTAGGGGTTTCAATGCTCGTGGATTCAATAAATCATAGAACAAAAAAGAATATTACAGAAACAACGGTAACCGGACCTTTCCATACCTCTGCACTGAATTTTGAGATGGGAGACAATATTGCAAGGGGAGATGAAGGAAAAAGAGGAGAACCCATGGTTATGAGGGGTCTGATACTTGATGAGAATAATCGGCCGCTTGAAAAAGCACTTATTGATGTCTGGCAATCAGACGATATCGGATATTATGATATTCAGGATACCAATCAACCTGAAATGAACCTGAGAGGAGTTTTTGAAACCGACGAAACCGGTGAGTTTTGGTTCAGAACGATCAAGCCTAAAGCTTATCCTGTACCTACAGATGGTCCGGTAGGTGAACTTTTGCGAGCATCAGGAAGACACCCTATGCGTCCGGCCCATATCCACTTTTGGATTAAAGCAGATGGGTGTCAGCAATTGATCACGCACTTATTTGTAGCAGGTGATGAGCACCTCGATTCAGATGCAGTCTTTGGCGTAAAAGAATCACTCATACTTGATTTTAAATTAAATCATAGCACCGAAGATGCAGATAAATGGCAGGTGGAATCTCCCTTTTATGATGTGGTATATGATTTTAAACTGGCCAGGCAGAAAACCTAAATGAATGAAAAGTATAGCGAATACGGATTCAGAGCCTATCAACCATTAAAAAAATGATTTGCGTTCATCTTTTATATAAGAAATTTGAACCGGATGAGTAGTGAGAAAATAAAAAAATCTGATTTCGTGCAATCCCTGGAGAAGGGTCTGAAAGTAATTGCAATATTTGACGACGAACATCGAGAAATGACACTTACGGAGGTTGCGAATAAAGTAGAGCTTACAAGGGCTAATGCCCGTAGAATTCTGCTTACTTTACAATATTTGGATTATGTGAAATGCAAAGACGGCAAATTCTTTTCATTGACGGCAAAAGTGCTTTGCCTGGGCTATTCCTTTTTATCATCTTTATCTTTCAAAGAACTGGCACAACCTTACATCCAGGCCCTGGCCACTAATATCAATGAATCTTGCTCAATGTCTGTATTAGAGGGCAAAGACATTGTGTATGTTGCCAGGGTTCAAACAAAGCGAATCATGACTATTTCTTTGGGTATTGGCTCGCGATTACCAATTCATGCCACTTCCATGGGAAGAGTACTAATGTCTGGAATGGTACAAAAGGATTTAGAAAAAATCTTAGATAAGATAGATCTTGAAGCCTACACGCCTCACACCATTACCAGCAAGCAGGAGTTAATCAAGAGTATTAATATTATAAAACAGCGTGGCTGGGCGCTTGCTGATCAGGAACTGGAGATTGGTGTAAGATCCATTGCCTGTCCGGTGAAAGACAAAGAAGGAAAGACCATAGCAGCTTTAAATATAAGCGGGCATGCCAGCCGGGTAACGAAAGAAGAGATGATAGATAATTATCTGCCACCATTACAAAAGACAGTTGAAGAAATAGAAAGCGCTTTGCATAAACTTTAGATTATGAATTTTGACTACAGGTCCTATCCAAATAAGATTCACTTTGGCTATGGTAAAATTTCAATTTTACCTGACCTGTTAAAGGATTATAAAAAGATCATGGTATTTGCAGAACACCTGATGGATCGCTATGTGACTGAATTGAAATCAGTTTTGGGACAATACAGGATCTTCCAATTTTCAAATATTGTGCAGCATGTACCGGAAAACCTTGTCCGGGAAGCTCACGATAAATTAAGTGCGGTCAAACCGGACGTGCTTGTATCGATTGGAGGTGGATCTTCGCTGGGTCTGGCGAAGGCTTTGGCAATCGAATCAAGGCTGCCGATCATTGCTGTCCCAACGACATTCGCAGGTTCCGAACAGACTAATATCTGGGGTATCACTACCCGGGAAGGGAAGACCACAGGAAGATCTGACTGGGTTTTACCTCGTGTTGTAATTTACGATCCGGACCTGACCATCACCATGCCTTTAGACCTGGCGGTAACAAGCGCGATGAACGCCATGGCCCATTTAATGGAAGCCATTTATTCACCCGGAGGAAATCCAATCACCCGTTACAATGCCCTGCTGGGTATGAAGGAGTTGAAAAAAGGATTGGAAGAAGTTGCGAAAAGTAAAAGTCTTACCAGGGAGGCTAACGAAAAGATCCTGT
>JACZXH010000026.1 GCA_022571715.1 Bacteroidota bacterium
TATGCAGGTCATCTTATATCCATCCAACAATAATTTCGGATTGGGAAGATGGCAGCTTCAGAAAAAAGTGGAATACATCTGACAGTGGCAATAAGATAAGAGGCTTGTCTAAAGAGGAAACTGCAACACTCCAATACATTACGTAACAGGTTGGTAGTTTAACGTAAATTTGGTTGGTGAAACCAAGTTTATGTTTCACCACCTTGAAAATAAAAAATTTAAATCTTGAACTATGATTTATGTGATTGATATGAATACATGATAAAACCAGAGTACAAATATTCAGAATTAACCAGTAAGATCATTGGGGCTGCTATGGAAGTACATTCCTTCCTTGGCAACGGATTCCAGGAAGTCATTTACCAAAGGGCCTTCTCTTATGAAATGGAATTGCGAAATATTCTCCATGCCAGGGAAGTTGAAATGAGTGTCATGTATAAAGATATTCAGGTAGGACAACGCAGGGTAGATTTTTTAGTGGATGAAAAAGTAAGTGTAGAGATTAAAGCTTTAATCCAATTGGAGCCCGTTCATCTGGCCCAAGCTATCAATTATCTGGAGGCTTACAATTTGGAAGTTGGCTTATTAATTAATTTTGGTGAAACAAAGCTTAAGTTTCACCGCCTGGTAAATAAAAAATTTAAATCTTGAACTATGATTTATGTGATTGATGTGAATACATGATAAAACCAGAGTACAAATATTCAGAATTAACCATTGGTAAAATGCAAAATACGATGACAGGTATTTGCCAATCTTGTCTATCAAAAAAATCATACACATCACAGTTCCAGACAATGATTGCTGAATTAAACGAAGTCGCAAAGCGTAGCATCACAAAAAATCAATATGTTGTGATTCTAATCGCAAAATAATCGTTTTTATTGACCTTAGATGATTAGATGTCCAAAATTCAGAAATGACTCTTCCTGAAACTTGCTTTACTCAACACCAGAAATAGTGCGGAGGAAATTCCTGCCGAGCCAAAAATCATACACATGACCATAATCTGATACCGCGCCGCAATAAACGGTGACACCCCGGAGAGGATCTGCCCGGTCATCATGCCCGGCAGCGAAACCAATCCCACAGCAAACAGGGAGTTGGTGATGGGTATCAATGATGCCTGCAGTGCCACTTTTCTTGCCTGCGCATAGGGCATGTCATGAGTAAGCTCGGCTTCCAGCCTTTCGCCGGCCAGGCTGACGCTGTTCATCGCACTAGCAAAAATCATTCCTGCCAATGGTATCATATAACTGGGCAGAAACCACGGCTCCAGGTTAAGCACACCCTGGGTTACCAGTATAAGTACCAGTCCGCCCCCCATTAAGATCGACCAAAAGGCCTTCATGTACAGCACTTTCCTGTGTGCACTGAGGGTTCTGAGTGCAATCCAGCTTGAAGAAAAGAGCATCACTGCCAGCACGGCCACCACGATCCAGGCGTTATCAGACTCAAAAATGTAGTTGAGAAAATAACCAATCAGTAGAAGCTGTACCAGCATGCGGAACACAGCATAAACCGAGGTTTTGTAGTCAAGCTGCCATTTCCAGATGATGAACACCACCACTGCCACCGGAATAAAGGTCAGGGCCAGGTTAACTAAAGAAATGGTCTGGATAGCGTTGTTCATAATACAGCATTTAGTTGAAGAAAACAGGTGCCTTAGGGTGAATTTCTACCTAAAGATAGCAGTATAAAAGTAACGTGAGAATATTCGCTGGCAAAGCAAAAGTATTTTGTCAAAAGGTGAATTATTTCGGGATTATCCCATTACAATTCATAATAAAACGCTTCTCGCAAAACCTCAAGACTTTTAGGAACCGCTGTATCCGGCGATTCATTACCTTCGAATTCGAGGGAAATGTATCCCCGATAGTTATGATCTCGCATCAATTGCCCAATCCAGGGATAGTCAATATCGAGCGTATACCATTTCCCTCCTCCAAAATACGTTTTTGCCTGCACCAGGCATGTTTGGGGAGCAAGCATTTCCATTTGATCATGCCTGTTTTCGAGAAAATTACCCGTATCGAGAGTCACCTGCAGCCAGGGGCTGCCAATGGCATCGACAATACGCTTCACTCCTGCCGCAGTACGGCCAAGTCCCCAATGATTCTCCAGGCCAAGCACGACTCCACACCGCTCGGCTACGTGTAAACACTTTTCAATAGAATCAATTACCCAGCCAAACCCATCTTCTTCTGAATAGCCTTCAATAGCAGGTTCAATGCCCTTGTTGGCCATCAGGTCATCAAACGATTTGGAGGTACCCCAGCGACCGGTGTTCAACCGCATGGTCGGTATCCCCAGCATATATGCCAACTCGATCTGGTGTATCGTTTTTTCAATATTTTCGTCACGATAGGCCTTGTCCGGGTTCAGGTATCCCTGGTGCGTTGAAAACCCCATAAGATCCAGCCCGGCATGGAATGCCCGTTTTTTCAGGTTTTGCAAGTACCCGTTCTCTTCGGATGTCATCTGAACAAGTAACAACTCAATGCCATCAAACCCCATGGCAGCCGCCTTGTCAATGCACGTTTCGATAGGCACATCTTCTTTCGGACCATTGAATTGCCAGAAGGAATAGGTAGAAACACCAATGGGGTTGTGTTTAATTCTTTCTGAATCCTTGAGAGAGGGGTTCGAAGGAGGATTTTCTACTTTTGGGGTACATCCCAAAACAGCCGTGCCAACAGCTAGTGTAGCCCCCTGGATAAATTTTCGTCGATCTACCATGGTATTAGATTATGTGATTGGATGATTTTTCAATATAGTAATTTCCTGCCTGATGAGCACTATCGATATGAGTCCCTCATCGAGGATTAGGGAAATCCATCTTAGCAAGCAACTCCTGAAAACCCGGGTGGCTTTTTAAATCATCAAAAATTGGGTCGATGTTGATATAAGGCATATTTGCATCGTGGACATCGTAGGCCATACTAAGGTATCGAACCGCCGCATCATTTTTCCCTGCCCGGGTGTAGAGCGTACCTATCCTCCAGGGCGTCACGTATTGCAATTCTGAACGTGCTATCAGCAGTTCGGCCAGCCGTGTGAGGGCCAACGGGTAGTTCCCTTCGACATAACCGGCTTTCAGTGCAAGCACCCATTATCGCGGTATATCCGACAATGTCGGTAAACATAATGGCTGCAAGCTGGCGTTTTGGAGACATCTTACTTCTGTATGCGTATACAATATACAAAAAACAGAAGCAGGGTGAAAGCAATTTCCTTTCTGAAGTAGGTTTAAGGAATTCAGGGCAAATCAATTCATTAACCTATAATTCACAAATGGATCTACTCATCAACGTATACCCATCCAGACATATCTCACTCCGAAGTGAGCTTACTCCATAAATTCTACAATTCAGTACACGGATCATTCGCTTTACTTCACCTCATTTTATTGTTTCCGATAAAGATCAGAATTTTGGGAAGTGATAGATTGAAAAAATTAAAATGAACTCAAAATGAAAAAAGTAACTCTCATTTTTATTGTGTTCGCCTTTGTGACATTTGCACACGCCCAGAATACAAGCAAAATTACTATGAAAGGAAGCGGCTCGTATTCACATTCATTCCGGACGACCAACGGGCAGACAAGTACAAATATTGAATACGACGGAACCATCGTTTTCAATGATACCGATACTGATGTAGAAAGTATCTCAACAGGAGGGTTTATCAAAATCTCTAAAAAAACATTCGGTACCCGGCGAACTGCCTTGCTGGAGGGAAAATCAGGCGGAAAAATTGAGAGGTTTTTTTACGTAGGTCACAAACTTCAGCCCTGGGAACCCGAAGGCGCCGAGTGGCTGTCAGACGTACTACTCGACGTCATACGTTCCACTGGTATCGGCGCGGAAACACGGGTAAAAAGGTTTTACAGGATGGGAGGTGTAAAAGCCATAATAAACGAAATTGAAGAAATAAGGAGTGATTATGTGAAATCGAAGTATTTCAGGGCAGCAGTGAATGTTGATGGCATCTCTACCAATGATATTAATGCACTAATCAAAGAGGCTGCTGATGAAATTGGGTCGGATTATGAAAAAAGTAGGTTTTTTATTTCCAGTAGCGATCTTTTTCTGAATGATCCCTCTAACACCAATACAGTCATGCAGGTAACCACTGAAATTTCAAGTGATTTTGAGCAATCAAGGGTGTTTCTTTATTATATCAAAAAACATGATCTAACCGATGAACAGAGTTCTTCATTGTTGAGATCATCTACGACTATTTCATCAGATTTTGAACTTTCACGTGTATTGATGGCACTTGTTAGTGAAAATGAATTATCTACTGCCCTGATGATAAACCTGATGAAATCAGTACATTACATTTCGTCCGATTTTGAAGCTGCAAGGATGCTGATAACTACGATCGCCAAGCAAGATATGACCAATAAAAACATCAATCTGATCATAGATGCAACTCAGGATATTTCATCTGATTTTGAACAAACGAGAGTTTTGTTAAAATTAACCGGAAAAGAATTGAGTTCTGATAATCTTAAACTTATTGCTGATGCAATAGAAAACATATCCTCTGATTTTGAAAAAAGCAGATTATTGAAAGGAATAATTTCAAAATATAACTCAAAAGAAGAAGATATCTCTTTTATAATCGAAGCTTCGGAAAATATCTCATCTGATTTCGAACAAGCACGCGTACTTACATTGATTGCCGGAGTTGTTGACCTGAATGATGAAAGCTATAAGGCCGTAATTGAAGCTACAGACAACATAAGCTCATCTTACGAAAAAAAGCGCGTGTTGAGTATGCTAATCAAAAATAATGATTTCAATAAAACGAAGTCGCTCTTTACCATCAGTTCAATAAAAGCAATATCAAGCAACTATGAAAAATCAAATTTACTCATTCTTCTGGGGCCGAAATTACCGGATGACACAGAAGTGAAGGATGCATTCAGGTCTGCTGCCAGATCAATCTCCTCCGATCATGAATACGGTAAAGTAATGCGAGCCGTAGATTTTTAATATAAGCTTAACAAATCCTGAACGTTACGAATAAATCCACTGGAGTAAGGAATGTTAAAATTATTTGTTAATAACCGATAAGGTGTTCAAATTTATGATCCGTATTGAAAGTCCGGAAAACTTATTGTTTTTGAAAATATGCAATTACCTGGTACAACAGCGATGAAGAATAAACTGGCTTATCTTTTCTCTGCAGCAGTTACGGGGGTTTCCCTTTATATCTATCTGTACTATAGTCATTTTGAATCACCTCCCGGATTGCCTGCAAATCTTACCGGATTTAGCATTACAGTTCTTATATCCATTTTCTCGATTATATCCATGCTTGTATTCAATAGATTTTTAGACCATATTATATCGTGGAAGCAACATTTTGTGATCAGGTTTGGAGTGTCGGTCCTAACAGGCATGATCATTTGTATGGTTTTCGTACTTCTTGCGGGAGGAGGCTTTTTAACCATTGCAGAAGAAATATCATATGCAGCGCTTTTGGATCTTTACAGTAATGAGTTTGTAAAACTTCTGATATTACTTTTTTTTGTGATTCTGGTTTTCCAGGTCGCTTATTTCAGTTTTTACTCCTACCATCAATACGCTGTCGTACAACTTGGTAAAGTCACAGATAGAAGAGTCCAGCTTAAACTTAAGTTTGAAGCCCTGAAAAGTCAACTTAGTCCCCACTTTTTATTTAACAGTTTAAATACCATATCTTCCTTAATTTACCGTGACCCTGATGCAGCTGAAGAATTTATCAGAAGATTGGCTATCACATATCAATATGTAATTTCAACAAATAAAGACCAGTTGGTAAAGGTGGAAAACGAGGTGGAATTTATTAAGTCTTATTACCACTTGCTAAAAGTACGGTTTGAAAATGCACTAAATCTTGAAATAAATATCCCTGCCAATGTGATGACATCTTCCATACCGCCTCTCACACTTCAGATTCTTATTGAAAATGCTGTAAAACATAACCAGATAGATAAATCCCATCCATTAAATATTTACATCGGAAGCATTGACAATACCTATTTACGTGTTACGAATACAAAAGGAGAAGCGCCTGCCCAGGTTAAATCATTCAATGTAGGTCTTGACAATATTAAAAAACAATATGCCTTTTACACCACTGATCTCATAAAAATTGAAGATAATGGGAAGTTTACAGTTCAATTGCCTGTTATCAAAAATTTGAATCCTATTTGAAATGAATCAGAAAGCTTTTCACAATAACCCGATTTTCAGGATCGTCTGGCCATTGTTTTATGGCGCAGTCATTTATTTGCTTATTCTGCTTTTAAATAATAATCTATCTCAGCTTAATGAGAGTTTCTTTGGCCAGGAATTATACTTCTGCATAGCCCTGTCATACCTAATATTTGAGAGCAACAGGTTTATCTTAAAATTAGATATTAAGCGCAAAACAGATGATCAATCGGCATTCAGAGTAATTTCTGTAATTGCTATTAATTTGTTGCTTACGTCAATTATTGTCTTTGTGGTTGTTAGAATCTATTTCAATATAATTCTTGGATTCAGCGCCATGAGTACCTTTTCTACTGAACTCAGTATGTTTATTCTGATATATGCAGCTACAGGATTGATTTATAACAGCCTTGTGATCAGTAACCAGTTTTTATTTAAAGAAAATCAGGATTTGCTGCAGAATGAACGCATACTGGCAGAAAACCTTGAACTTGAATTATTGAAATTCAGGAATGAGGTCAATCCGGATTTACTATACGACAGTCTTGAATCCCTGATATCGCTCATTCATAATAATCTAAATGAAGCAGAAGATTATATTGACCGGCTTGCACTTATATACAGGCATATCCTTAGCAATAGAAATAATGAACTTATTAACATATCTCAGGAAATGGAGGCTGTAAAAAATATTGTTTATTTACTCAATGAAAAATACAATCACAACATTAAAATACATAGTCTGCCAGAGGAGTTTCCGGATTTCCTTGTGATACCAGGGGCTGTAATAAATGCCATTGAAGCAATCATCAGGCAAACAATTATTACAACCGCCCAACCGCTGGGAATACATTTTGACTTTCAGGAAGACGATTATCTGGTGATACGGCATAAATTAAACAACCGACTCGTCAATAAAAAGCAGGACTATATTTCCGAACTTCAGAATGCCTACTCCATATATACAGAAAAACCCGTAGTCTCTGTAAAAGCCTATGGCGAAAATTATGTAAAAATACCCATATTGCAGTTGGAAGAAGAACTTACATAATGATAGCGGGCATCCGGAGAAGCTAAATGAAAGCACTAATAATCGAAGATGAAACCCCGGCCGCAGAAAAACTTGAGCGGTACCTGAAAAGGTTTGATCCGAACAGTGAGGTTCTGGCTATTTTGAAAAGTGTTGAAAGTTCGGTTGCATGGCTAACCGCTAATCCATTGCTGGCTGACATTATCTTTATGGACATTCAGTTGCTGGATGGTAAATGTTTTGAAATTTTCGAAAAAACAAAAGTGGAATCCCCCATCATATTTACTACGGCGTATGATGAATATGCCCTTGAAGCGTTTAAAGTAAACAGTGTTGCATACCTGATTAAGCCCATCACATTTGACGACATCAGTCAGGCATTGGACAAAGTATCTGCACTCAAAAAGACATTCAATAAGTCTGAAATAGAAGATTCATTTGTCCTTCAAAAGATGCTGGCGGATATGGGAAAACCGAACAAATCATACAAAAACCGGTTTATGGTTAAAGTTGGGGATCATATCAAATCGATTCCCGCTGACAATATCAAGTTATTCTTTGCTGACGGAAGGACCGCCTGGCTCGTTACCGACGAGGGACGTAAATACATTATAGATTTCAAGCTGGAACAACTTGAAGATCTGCTTGACCCGGTACATTTTCAGCGGGTGAACCGGACTTTTATTCTTAACATCAATTGTATAAAGGATGTAATTGTATTCTCAAACAGCAGGTTGAAGGTTATTCCCGATCAGACATTGGATAAGGAGATCATCATCAGCCGCGAGAAAGTACCTCAATTTAAAGACTGGATTGATGGAAAAGTGGGCTAATGCATACACCAGGATAATGTAAAGCCTTTTTCAAATATAGTTCGCCTGGTTGTGGTTTTCTGCATTACCCGCCCAAATCAATCAATTTCAATCGGTAAATCATCAACTGACTGCCACTTCCAATCGCCCAACCTACGTCACCATTAGCAAAGTTGATGAAGTCATCACCGCGGTTGAACCGGATATTTGAAAACTGCTGAGGAGCTTCAATGATATTCCCATTAGCATCGACGATGGCAAACATGGCTTTGAAGGTACCACCTGAAACCTCTTCCCAGGTCTCTGATCTGATTAGGGTAGGCTGATTCATACAACATTTAATTTTACCGAAATCGGGTCGCTGCAATTCATTCTAAAGTAAATGATTATAGCGGAGACGAAGGTCAAAAAACCTATGAAGATTATAGAAGTATTTATATTTACCAAATCGGCAATAACGCCTGTTAGAATGGCCCCAATGGCATAACCCGAATCTCTCCAAAGCCTAAAAATCCCAATACTTTTTGCGCGGTCTTGTGGATGTGTATATTCAGCTATTGTCGCTAAAAAGGTGGGATAAACCATGGCTGTCCCCCATCCTAATATGGAGGACAAAACAACATAATGAAACATGGAGTTTGCCCAAGCCATAAAAATAAGTGCAATGGCCTGAAGAAGCATTCCAAGGTAAAGCATATTCCTTTTGCAAAATTTATCTGCCATTTTACCTGTAAATAATTGTCCTATACCCCATACCGCAGGATAAACAGCCGTTACTATTCCGATTTGTTCCAGTGTGAAATTTTTTCCTGCTAATAGAATAGGAAATATTCCCCATACCATTCCATCATTCAGGTTGTTTATTAATCCGGCTTGCGTTACCGAGCCCAGATTTTTATCTTTCCAGGTTGTGTCCCAAAATATATTTTTAAGTTTGGGAACGGAACTGGAGCTTGATTCTTTAGCTACATGATGTCTGGTGTCTTTGATAAAAAAGATGCTTCCCACTAAGCCAAAAAATACCAATGCAATTCCTAAATAAAAAGGATAAGGCCTGATTCCATATTCACTTGCTATCCATCCTGTAAGGAAGGCAACTATAGCCACGGCAAAATAACCGGCAAATTCATTCAACCCCATTGCAAAACCTCTTTGTTTGTCGCCAACAAGGTCAATTTTCATCACTACCGTGCTCGACCAGGTCAATCCCTGATTAATGCCTAAAAGTACATTGGCCACAATGATCCAATCCCAGTTTGGAGCAAACATTAGGAGAAAAGGAATGGGAATACCAATTACCCAACCCGCTATCAAAAGGTTTTTTCTACCAAATTTATTGGCTAAAACTCCTGTATAATAGTTGGTAATAGCTTTTACAATACCAAACACTATGATAAATGAAAGAATGGCGGTTTTTGCTACTAAGGCAAACTCCACCTCCGCAATTTGAGGAAGAATAGAACGCTCCAAACCAACCATGCCACCGACAAATCCATTGATGATCACAAGCAACGTAAACTGTTTCCAGTTTTCTTTTAACCCGAGTTTTACGTTTTGCATGGTTTACGTTAATTTATGGCACAGCGATTTGCTCCTGCTTCAAGATCTGCAATGATAAAATCTTTGCTGTTGCCACTTTCATTTATTTCAGCAATGGTAAGGTAGTTGGGGGGAGATTCAGGAAGTTTCGCTAAAATGGTACTTATAAATTTACTCTTTTCAATAATCAGTGTATTGATTGATTTTTTGAGCTCCTTTATGGGAGTCGAAATCAAAGCTTGTCCAATTTCAATGGGCTCTGATACATGGGCAGGCATCACCAAATTTGCCTCATTGAGTGACAACAACATTCGCAATGAATCATAAAGTGACGCAGCTTTATTTTTAGTTTCTTTCTCATCGGCTTTCAGATCAGGTCTGCCAATACCATCTGTAAACAACGTGTCCCCGGTGAAAACCACTTTATTTTCAATTAGAAAGCAGGAGCTTTCCCAGGTATGGCCGGGAGTATGTAAAATTTTTAGTTCAACATTTCCAATCCGGATATTTTCTCCATCTTTTAAAGGGATAAATTGAAATCCGACTGCTGCCGATTCAATCATAACATGTTTTGCCCCGTTAACTTTTGCAAGTTCCCGGGTTCTTGATACATAATCAGCATGAATATGAGTATCAGCTGCATAGTCGATGGTCCAGCCTTGTTCTTTTGCCAGCCCAGTATAAACGGAAGGATCAAGGGATGCATCTATCACCATGGCCTGATTACCTGATCCGATCAAGTAAGAAAGACAGCCTTTAGCTACCCGTCTCACCTGAATGATTTTTACATCTTCCAAAATCAATTCTGAAGTGTCCCAGGCGTAGTTCCAGGCTTTCATCCCTCCTTGAAGGGAATAAGCGTTATAGCCTTTTGCCGAAAGGATCTCAGCTGCAATCAAGCTCATTCTTCCTCCTGCACAAACTGTTACGACAGGTATGTCCTTGTCTATATTCAAAGAATCCAGGGCATGATAATCACCAGACTTTAATTTGTCATAAACATTGAAATGAATACTTTTCGGGATCAACCATTCATCCCGCTCCTTATTAGGGCGGATATCCAGTACCGTCACATCTTTGTCTTTAGCCATCCAATCTTTTAACGTGGCGGTGTCAATTGTTTTTGTCGTCACCATGAGTTCATTTATTTAATTGTTTACGCAAAAATAGTGGTTGGTCAATTAGCATCCTTTTACATTTGTTAAATAATCACCTCCTGGCCCTAATACGGCTCAGGCTTACCTGAGTAATGCCCAGGTAAGAGGCAATGTGTTTGAGGGGAACCCGTTTCAATACTTCGGGATGGTCTTTGATCAGTTGATGATAGCGTTGTTCGGCGGTATGAAATTGCAAACTTTCGATGCGATTGACCGTTTTCACGTAAGCGTCTTCAAAGATTTTTCTAAATAATCTTTCCAGTTCAGGGCTGGTGTCATAAAGTTCAAAAAGACGATTAGCATTGATAGCTATGAGTTCCGTATCTTCAATACCCTGAATGGCCTTTCGTGAGGGCCTACCTGAAAAGAGGCTTTCGACTCTTGCAACTATTGAATTTTCAAACTCAAAAATCTCTGTTATATCAATACCAGCTTTGTAGTAATAAATTCTTAATCCTCCCTTTACTACAAAATAAATGGTCTTACAAGTATGTCCAATGGGTTGAAGGTCTGTATTTTTCTTTATGGATTCGTGAGAACAAATCTCCTCCAATGCTATTTTACTCTCAACAGAAATATCATGAATGGTCGTTATGTAATCAAGTAATTCTTTCAATTCACTTTATTGAGGTCTGAATGCCTGCAAAAGAGTTATGATCACTGCCACAGGAGTGTTTTGTGGTTCTAAGGTTAGATGAAAAAATAGAATTTGCAAATTAATTGGTGCAAGTACCGCCAAATCTATAGGAACTTCAAAACCAGCAATCAAGGCTGTTCCGATTAATATTTACAGACTGCTTTATATAGACCAAAAATAATAAAATCAACTGCTACACCTTGCAATTCTTACTGAAAACGTAAAACTCAGATGCTTGAGTGATGTGGTAATGGTAATTTATTATCCTTACTATATCTCATAAAGTCGGATGACTTCTTTTTGCGTACATTAATTCTCACCTGGTATTCCTAAAAAGGAACAAAAAAAACAGAACCAAAAGGTTCTGTTCTCCTACTCCATCATATCGAAATACTTAAAGCAACTGGGTTTTTAAACCAGCAAAAACAGGTTCTAACTCAACCTGTAACACGTCTCCAAATTTGCTTACCATAATATATGTTGTGATGACGTAAACAATTTCAACTGCTTGTTTTTCAGACCAGTGTTCTCGAACACTCGCCCAGAGTTTGTCACTGACTTTATTTGCATCATCTCTTATCTGAAGCGTCAGATCCAAAATTACCCTTTCAGCTTCATTGAAGTGAGGGCTTGTTTTGTATTTATCGCCTTTTAAATCGGCAACTTTTTCGTCAGAAATCCCTAGTCTTTTTGAAACTGCTTCGTGTTGTGTAACACAGTATTCACATTCATTTTCCAGCGTAGATTTAAGAATGAGTAATTCCTTTGTTTTCCAATCGATCTCCCCATCCTGCAATATTTGAAGAATGAGTTCATTAATTGGAAGGGCAAGGTTTTCAACAACCCCCCAGGCTTTAAAAATGTTAAGTAGCATTTCAAACCTTTCTGAGGTTTCATTGTAGCTTGCTTGAAGTTTTGGTGAAGCATCTTCGAACTCCATAAATTTAATTCGTGCCATAATTTTTGTTTTTAATGGTTATAATTTTAAATGATAATTACTAAGCAATCGCTTAGTAATTAATTAAATTTTTTTCAACTTATAGTTTTCATTATGGAATCAATAAAATCGTTAATTTCCTCTTCATTCTGAAATTTAGCATAAACCGATAGTCCTTGTAAACTTCCAAGCAGGAAGTTCGCAGATTTATTAATTTCAAAGTCTTTTGTCAGTTCTCCTTTTAATTTTGTTTTTTCTAATGTATTTACAAAAGTGGATTTAATAAAATCAAAATATAGTTTGACCTCATGCATGATCATAACGTCTTTCTCATCAATTTCTGCTCCTGTATTAACCATCAAACAACCACAAGAGTTTTTACCTGTTCGAATTGAATGACCAAAATCATATAAAAACCTCCTAATATCATCCACACTTCCTTCTGAATTCAATAACTCTTTTAGAAAAGTTGATTTGACATAATTCTTGTATTTCTTTAAAACTTCAATAAATAAATCGTGTTTATTCCCAAAACTCGAGTAGATAGAAAATTGATTAATGCCCATCTCTTTTTCTAACATCCTGACCGATGTACTTTTGTATCCATTATGCCAAAAAGTGAGCATGGCTTTGTCAATTACCGCATCAATTTCATATTGTTTTTTTCTAGGCATATTTTAAATAATAACACAAAACTAAGCGATCGCTTTGAAATAAACTATACAATTACGGATTTTAGAATAATAAAGGTTGTGATTAGGGATTCTCCAGGGAAAAAACGATTTGTAAAGCACAAGCGTAGAGTAAGGAGTTTCGAATTTCTTATTGGCTATGTGGCATACACTTTCACAAGCCCACAGTACATGGCGTTTATTGTGTGTTAGCGGTAGTCAACGGTTGGTTTAATTGTCGTATTCTTTCTAGATTCAACTGAAAACCCTTTATTTGTTGATTCAAAAAAACTTCATAGCCAAAAACAATGTTTGCAAATAATGGTTCCTTTATAAAGTTAGAGTTGATAGAACTAAAGTCACTAAAACGTACATTATTAAAGAAAAATGGAGTTACGTATTGGTTTACATAATCAGACATTAATCGTTCTAGTTTAGTTGTTGTGTTGTACGTATTGTAGGTGCTGATTATTCTCTTTCTGAGCTCAATATCTTTTATTAATTCAAACTCTCCTGATGCTGTAATGTTCTCCATTGTTAAAATTGATGGACTAAAATCTGCCAACCCCATCATACTTGCAGTAAATCCTTTTATTCTTTCATCGGAATAACTTTTTGATAAAAGAATTTGTATTAAGTTGTCAATATCATTTTTATTTGAGATTGAAAATTTCAAAGCAGAAGAAAGACTTGGTTCGTTATCTCTGTTTTCTTCATAGAAGCTTACTAAATAATCTTTTTCTTTGATATCTGATTTTTTGATTCATTCAGGTTATTGAGTTGAAAAGCAATTGTGATACCAATTATCACAATAAGAAGATCAATAAATTTAGATCTCCAGTCGATGTTTAACTTCCATTTATTTTGTTTCATTTGGCAAATATTTTCTTCTTATTTGATCAGTATAATTAACGCCAACAGTAAATACAATAATAGTAGTCGACCGCTGAGTAATTCTCGTTCAATATATGATGAAATTGAAGCCCGCCAAAACCCTTGATTCACTACTGTCTCTGCTATTATTTTAATAACATTGTTATCTACTGGCTCATTTATTCTAAATCCCAAAATTTGATCCCTCCTTTTAAATCTACGGATACAAGTTGTTCATTATTAGTTCTGGCCAAATCGCTTTCCATCATTTTTTGTTCACTTCCATTGCTTTCGGGATTATTGTTTTCACAATCCATTCCGTGACGGTACATCAAAAAATGTTCTATGGTCAATTGTTTTTTCCGTTTGTCTAAATTGTCGAAATCATTGTGACCTTACGAAACAAAGGAGTTCCTACCGGATTTTCAAAATTATTAGCACCATTCATGGCTTTTGCTATGAAGAAAGCAAATAAAAAAGATTTAAAACTCATTAAAGAAATACTGGAAAAAGTAAATTCAGTACCTAACTGATATCTAAATGGATACGATAATTCAAAGACGTCCTTTTTGAACATGTTTCTGACAATTTCTGCCATAAAACGTAATTTCTACTCTTCCTTTAGTGTTTTTACTGGATTGGCGGTAGCCGCCTGGAAGGACTTAAAACTTATCGTAAGTACTGCAATCAAGAATGCCGCAATTCCAGAAAACACAAATATGCCTGCATCCAGATTGGTCCTGAATTCGAAACGACCCAGCCAGTTACCCATATAGTAATAAGCCAATGGCGCAGATAAGATAAATGCTAACACGATCAGCCTCGTATAATCCCAGGAAAGCATCAGGACCAATTGCGTTACCCCGGCGCCATGAACTTTACGGATGCCGATTTCATGCGATCGTTGTTCGGCGGAAAAAGAAGATAAACCGAAAAGCCCAAGACATGAAATTAACAGGGCAATGCCTGCAAAGTAGTTCGTCAGCGTACTCAAAGTAATCTCACTTCGATAGGAAGCTTCATATTCAGCATCCAGAAATCCATAGTTGAACGGAGACTTTGGATCCATTGTTCTCGTAACTTTCTCAATCGCCAGAAGTGCATCCTGGGTATCCCCCTGAATCTTGATAAATGTCATAAAATTGCGTTGGGGGGGATCAAACCGGACGATGAGAGGGGCGATAGGTTCATACATGCTATCCATGTGGAAATCTTTGACTACTCCTATTATTTGCCCGTCTGTCCCCCATACAGACAAGTTCTGCCCGATGGGATTATCAAACCCCATGATCGAAGCTGCTACTTCATTCACCAGAAAATTGGCTGAATCCAACCCGTATTCTTCAGAAAAACCACGGCCTTGACGCAATTCCATCCCCATGGTTTTAATAAAATCCAGGCTTACATTCATCACATTGATTTCAACCGCATCATCGGGGTTCTTACCCTCCCATGAGGCTCCGCCCGTTGATCTGCCATAAGAGAGTGGATTACCACTAATGGAGGTCACACTTTTTACCTCTGGAATCCGTAATAATTCCGTCTTATAAGATTCGAAATTCCTGGCTACATCGCCTTCCATTTCAATCGTCACCATGTTGTCGCGATCCAAACCCAGGTTTTTATTCAAAATATATTCCATTTGCTTGTAAAACACTAATGTCCCAATGAGTAGCAGTATTGAAATTGCAAATTGAAAGATCACCAGCCCCTTACGGAACAGAATTGAACCACGAGAATGTTTGATGGTACCCTTGAGTGAACTGATAATATTAAAAGAAGGGAGAAGTAATGCAGGATAACTACCCGATAACAAGCTTGAAATGATCGTGATAGAACCCAACAGCAATAATAACTGTGGGTCTGAAAAATCAAGTGTCATTGATTTTCCTGTAAGATTATTAAAGTATGGAATGAACAGATAAACGAAAAGGACAGCAAGTATTACACTTACCACTGAGATTGCTGTGGATTCGGTTAGAAACTGTAAACCAAGTGATTCCCGGCGGGCACCCATGACCTTTCTCAAGCCTATTTCCTTGGCGCGCCGTGTCGATCGTGCGGTAGCCAGGTTCATGAAATTTATACAGGCAATGAACCAGAATGAAAATAGCTACTACGAACAGATACGTACATAATCTATACGGCCTCCTGCGGGAACACCATTCTCAATTTTCGAATACAAATAAGTATCTGTAAATTTCTGCAGAAATATTGGTTCATTCGCGTCGTATTTGGTATGGATATTGATCTCTTGCTCGATCTTGCTTGTGAACTCTTCCACATTTATCCCCTCCTTCAGGCTTACCAAAATCCTGAATCCTCCGTTGTACCAGCTTTCTACCCACTCATTCCGGTTTATGTATTCCTGTGCAGGAAGTAACCAGTCAAATCGAAGAGAGGAGTTTGATCCGGGATCTTTAAAAATACCTGTTACTTTGAAATCTTGACGATTAGCAATACGTAACGTATGGCCCAATGCACCTGATTCTCTCCAATTGGTTCCAAAATACTTTATTGCCAGGTTTTCTGATATCGCTATCGAATGTATATCATCCAAAGCAGAGTTAGCATCACCGGCAAGAAACGGGAAGGAAAACATTTGTAAGAATTCCGGAGATGCATATCGGCCCTTTTCACGAAATATTTTGTCATTATTTTGAACCAGTACTTCCATTTCCCATCCAAGAAGCGTCACCTGATCCACCTCGGAGTATTCATTTTCGAGGACCAATTCCAGGGGTTGTGGAATGCCAGATGTCGTATTGATCTGCCCGCTGGCCTGAACCATATTACGCCAGACCATATAAATGCGATCCCCTTTTTCATGAAATTTATCCATACCTACCTCATCCCTGACCCATAAAAGGATCAGAATGCAACATGCAAGCCCTACTGATAAGCCGGAAATGCTGATAAAAGTATATCCTTTGTTCCTTCGAAAATTGCGGAAAGCAGTTTTAATGTAGTTTCGTAACATGCCCAAGTTGGTTAGAGAAATGAAGATGTTTTTATAAATGATAACGCTGTTCAGATGAAAAAGTTACAAACGGCATAACCATCATTTGCGGCCGATAATAAACAACATTAAGTGTAAAAGTTACCCAGTTGATCATTTTAAAATCCTTGTTTGCAAAGGATTCTCTACATTTTCTTACTTTTATCGAAGTTAGGTTTCCCGTTTTTAATTCGTTCTCTATCTTTCACCTTTCCTGAGGAATAGTGGTGCTCGTCAATTCCAAATTTCATATTATCAATCATTTGGACTATCTTGAGAAATCACATCAATATCCTTTACCAACATGAAACTTATCTCTATCCTCCTCATATTATTTTTTCAAACCATAAGCACCTTCGGACAAAGTCTTGATAGTGTTTTTAAATCTGTGAAATACCGAAATATTGGCCCTTTCAGAGGGGGGCGTTCTGTTGCGGCAAGTGGTGTGATTGATGATCCACTCACCTATTATATGGGCACTACCGGAGGCGGACTCTGGAAAACCACAGATGCTGGTCAACACTGGTCCAATATTTCAGATGATTACTTTACGACTGGATCAGTCGGCGCAGTGACCGTTTCAGAAAGCGACCCCAATGTGGTCTATTGTGGCATGGGTGAGCACGCACCCAGAGGGGTAATGACATCGTACGGAGATGGCGTGTTCAAATCTACCGATGCTGGTAAAACCTGGAAGAAAATAGGACTGGAAAAGACTCAGCATATCTCAAGAATAGTGATTCACCCAAAGAATCCTGATATCGTATTCGTAGCGGCCCAAGGTGCACTCTATGGCCCTAATCAAGATCGGGGCATCTACAAATCAGTGAATGGAGGCAAATCCTGGACCCGGGTATTGTACGTCAATGACCTCACGGGTTGCTCGGAGCTATCGATGGACATGAATAATCCTTTGGTCATGTATGCAGCAATGTGGGAGCACCAAAGAAAGCCATGGAAGGTGATCAGTGGTGGGGCAGGAAGTGGCCTCTATAAAACCAGCGACGGCGGAGAAACATGGAAGAAAATTCACAACGGCCTGCCAAAAGAAATGGGAAAAATGGCGGTTTCTGTTTGCCGTTCTAACCCTGACAAAGTATATGCACTTATCGAAAGTGACTCTGACAAGGAGCAAGGTGGACTATTTGTTTCGCAAAATGCAGGTGAAAAATGGACTAAAATCAGCAGCGACCATCGACTGGTACAGCGAGCCTGGTACTACATAGAACTGTTTACCGACCCTCAGGATGAGCATACAATATATGTACTAAGCGCTCCAGCCCTACGCTCTATCGATGGCGGAAAAACCTGGGAAAGACTATCAGGGACACATGGGGACTTTCACGACCTATGGATCAATCCCAACAATACGAAAAACATGGTTATCGCCAATGATGGCGGTGCTGCGATCAGCTTCAATCGTGGCAAGACTTGGTCCACCCAGAACAATATGCCTACTGCACAGTTTTATCGGGTAAACGTGGACAATGCGTTTCCTTACAACATTTATGGTGGCCAGCAGGACAACTCCTCAGTCAAAATATCCAATCTGGCAGTAGCAGGTCGTGGCATCAACGAACACCATTGGACTTATTCTGCGGGAGGCGAGAGTGCTTTCCTGGCTTTTGATCCCGATAATCCAGACCAGGTGTTGGGTGGAAGTTATCTGGGTACGATTGAGGTACTTGATATCAAGGCAGAGGCCGGTACCAAAATCATGGCTGCACCGATTCAGTATTTAGGGCGCGACTCCAAAGACATGAAATACAGATTCAACTGGAACGCTCCCATTATATGGTCACAACATGAACCTAATACTTATTATCATGGAGCCCAGGTTCTATTAAAAACTCAAGACATGGGCATATCATGGAAGGAAGTCTCTCCGGATCTGACTCGCAACGAAATATCCAAACAGGGCAAAGGTGGTGGACCATATACCAACGAGGCTGTGGGCGCAGAGAACTATGGCACGTTGAGCTATGTAACGGAATCGCCTCATGAAAAAGGAGTAATCTGGACGGCAAGCGACGATGGACTTGTACAGCTGACGCGTGATGGAGGAGAAAACTGGATCAACGTTACCCCAAAGAACTTAGCAGAGTGCCTTATCAACGCCATCGAAGTATCTCCCCACGACCCGGCAACGGCATATATCGCTACCACACGTTATAAATTCAACGATTATACCCCGGGGCTATATAAGACCACAGACTACGGAAAAACCTGGACCAACATCAGCGCCGGTATTCCTCAAGGTGCTTTTACCAGGGTGGTTAGAGAAGATGAGAAACAAAAAGATCTACTATATGCCGGGACCGAGACTGGCATGTATATATCATGGAATGGAGGGCAAAAATGGCAGGCTTTCAATCTGAATTTACCTGTGGTCCCAATCACAGACTTAATCGTCAAACATGGAGATCTGATTGTGGCTACAGCCGGACGATCATTTTGGGTATTGGACGACCTTGAGTTGATCCGACAATACCATACACAACCCTTTGGCCTCTATACACCCGACGCAGCCGTACTTGGTAGCTGGAGGAGTCCGCTTAACGAGACCAAAGCGGAGTTCAAAGGCACAGCACCTCTCCATGGAATAAACCCTGCCAACGGTGTGGTGATCTACTATCAATTATCAGATACCTCAGAGGTAAAAATGGAAATCAATGATTCCGATGGAAATCTGGTACGTACCTTTAGTTCGAAGAAGGATGAATCCTATCAAAAGTATGATGGAGGGCCTTCTCCTGAACCTGTCCTCCCAAATAAAATAGGATTGAATAGATTCGTATGGGATATGCGATATACTAGCCTTCCTGGGGCACCTACCGCCTACATCGAAGGGAGTTTTCGGGGACACAAAGCTTCGCCAGGAGTCTATTCTATTGTCTTAAAATCAGGAACAAATGAAGCAACGACTAATTGCACAATATTACCTAATCCAAAATATCCGATATCAGCTGAAGGGTACAAGGAGTATCATGATTTTATGCTGTCAATGGAAAACGCATTTACAGAAATGCATCAAAAGGTCAACACGATTCTTGACATGAGAAGTCAATTAGAAGATGTACTTAAAAACATGGACGAAGACTCAATAGCAGAATTGTGTGAACAGGGCAAAGCGCTGGTGACTAAAATGAAAGATTGGGACGAACTAATGGTTCAGAGAAAATCAAAGGCTTATGACGATGTGGAGAATTTCCCGAATAAATTTACTGCCGAGTACATCTTCCTGATCAACCAAACAGAAAGCTCGATTCCCCGGGTCAATGACCCATCCAGAGAAAGACTGGCTGAACTGGCAAAACAGTGGGAAGCCCTGGATGCTACGGCTAAAGAGATTATGGAGACGGACATACCAGGCTACAATAAACAGCTATGGGATGCTGGAATTGGGGCCGTGAGGATGAAAAATTAGGCATTCTTCCCCATTAAAAAGACCATTATTGTTCCTGCCCAAACGAGCACAGGAAGAGTAAGGTCTTTCCCAATAAACCTTTTTTTAAGATTATGCATTCTTAAAATTTATTTTAAGCAGGTCTACTACGTCCTGATAATAGGAGTATTTGCACCATTCTTAAATATCAAATAAAGTCGAATTTATATTATAAACTCCGAATAAATTTCAGAATAAGCATACATTTTTACCTATTGATGGTGGTTTGGTTATTTCTTATATAAATTCAAACAAGAAGTATCCAAATTTCTATCAGGGTCATCCATAAAGGCGATCATTACCTTATTTCTACATTCCACATCCCCGCCGCCGTGACCTCCCTCATCAAGAATAAATAATTGACCATTGGTCAGTTATTCCATGAGGATATGGCCATTTTCCGGTGGAGTTACGGGGTCAAAATGATTGACTGTTATCAAAGTCGGAACGGACGATAGATGAAAAGCTCTTTTATCCTCTGATATACCCGCATCATGCCAGTCCTTGAGTGCCAGGTAAACCGGTGAGAAGAATCCTAATTTGACTGGCAAAAGGGGAAGAGATTCATAAATTTCATCAATAACTTCTGATGTGTTTTCAGGATTATACATTTCGTATCGTTCTACTGCTAACCACATAGAAAAATTATAGGTGGATTTAAATTCATTCTCAATAAGGTCTTTGATAATGGGCCCGCCTCCATCCTGGTATTCCTTTATTAATGAAGGAATCATCGTTCGGGAATCCGTTCCATACATTTTCCTTCTCAAGAAATACACACCATCCTGGGCATTGACAATAAAAGGTTTGCCATCCATATCTATCTCCAGAGGATTTTGTTCCAGGGAGTTTATGACCATCAGATAATCCTCTTTTAATACGGGGTATTTCGTATGGCAGGTTGTATCTTTTTCACAGTATCTAAAAATTCTCTCCAATGCCAAAGAGTAGCTTTTCAAACGATCAATCAATAAATCACCTTTAATAGGGCTTGGTGAGTTGAGAATGACGGTGTTAAGGTAATCAGGATACATATCCTGAATCACCCTCCCCAAACGCGTTCCGTATGAAACCCCATATAAATTGTACTTCTCATAGTCCAGATATTTCATCAGCACACCTACATCTTTTGCACTTTGAAATGTATTGTAATATTGTAACCGGATACTCAGATCCTTACATTTTTGTTTATAGCTGGCCATCAGCTCTTTCATCATTAGTTGCTCCTCTGCTTCGTTGGCATCTTTGGCCAGGATATCATACATTTCTCTATACATGTTAGGTAATCCCGAAGAATAGCCGATGCCTCTTTGATCCAGAAGAATGATATCCCTTTTTTCCCTGATCGGATGTTTTAGCCAGGTGTTAATTCTGCCAGTGGTAAGTGAAGCTCCACCTGGTCCACCGGAAAGGAAGATCATCGGATATGATTCCGATGTTATGTTTCTGGAAAAAAGAACAATATAAGATATCTCTATTTTTTTACTATTGGGATCATCATGATCCTCCGGAACTATGATTTTACCGCAATCAAAATCGTTTGTCAATACCAATCCTTCAATAAAATCACAAGGTATGGATGGGTTAGCCTGATTTCTTTGACAGTTAATCGTAAAAAATAGCAGGAGTGATAGAAAGAACAATTTTTTCATATTTAGACTTAGTTTAAAAAACTTCGAATGACCCCCAACATAAATATAATGTACTCACATAAATTATGATTTGTCCATAATCTACCTCCAAACGGTATTAAAAATATTAATTATGCGATTAAATTCCTTTGATCCATCCTCCGTCGATTGGCAACGAAACTCCGGTTATATAACTGGCTCTCTCACTTGCTAAAAAGGTTACTGCCGCTGCAAACTCTTCTGGTTTCCCGATACGTCCTAATGGAATTTCCCCAGTCACTTTCATAAAGTTGGGATTTTCGGCAATCAGATTTTTTAACCTTTCGGTTTGAGTATACCCCGGCATTACATTGTTTACGGTAATATTATAAGCACCAAGTTCATTCGAAAGCGTTTTTACCAAACCAACCAAAGACATTCGAATCGAATTTGACAATATCAAATCTTCCACAGGTTGTTTAACCGCTTGTGATGTGATGGTAATAATCCTCCCCCATTTTTTATCTTTCATAGATGGTAACACCCCTTTGATCATGCCTACAGCACTTTCCAGCAATAACCGATATGCGTTTTCCCAGTCTGTTTCATCATGGCTTTCAAATTTTCCTAAAGAAGGACCCCCCGAATTGGTAATAAGAATATCTATCGCTTCCATTTTTGATTTGACCTCTGATAATATTTTGATACGATCCGAACCCGAGGCAACATCTCCAACGGCATAATGGACCTTACCTTCACTCACCTCGGATATTTCTTCTGCCGTTTTTAACAGGTCAGCTTCATTTCTGCCATTGATCATTACTTCTACTCCCTCAAGAGCAAGTTCAAAAGCAACGCTTCTGCCCAATCCCTTGCTTGAGGCCATAACCAATGCCTTTTTACCCGTCAGCCCTAAATCCATATTATCTTTTTAAATAATCATCTGTTCCATCCAGCCAATCCTGACGTGGTGGTGCCCAGGTATCTGTTTCTTCCACATCTCCTATCATGAGTGCTTCATGAGGAAGGTTTGAGGGAATAACAACGGATTCACCCGCATGAACATCTAATACTTCTTGCTTATCATCTCCAAACCAAAATCGTATGGTGCCAAAAGTCACCTGGGTAATTTGCTCATTTTCATGGCTATGTTTTGGTACTACAAAACCGTCTTTAAATTTCATTTTGGCAATCATAATTTTATCGCCGTATACCAGTTTTCTTTTCATAAGTGGATTTACCTGTTCTTCCGGTACGTCCTCCCAGCTAATTTTTTGTATCATCGATTATCAGAATATTGTTAAATTATTAGATTTCAAACTTGGCATGCTCATTATTCGCATGCAGCACTAAAATATCCATTAATCATTTAAAACGGAAGAAAGCACACTAGCATGTCAGGCGGATTACTCTTGCTTGAAAACAGATGTATTTTGGAAAACGATGAGATGTACTTACAGCGAGGTGGTGCTGCAAAACTCAAACTAGTACTAATTAATGGGGATCTGTATAAGATGACCCATAATGTGCCAATTATGAACGAACTCCCCAACGTCAGATTTGAAAGAGATAAAGAAGATCAGGTTATCGGGCTTACTTTTATTTATAAAGATGGAAGGGAAGATTTTGTCAAAAAAGATTTATGACAAAAACAGTATTTAGCATATGACTCTTATTTAATGTATTAGTGCATTTTGTACAATGTTATCTGCAGTCTTACGCGTTATTTTCTACGAACAATATCATAAGCTATTCTCGATAGATATATTTAGATTGCGGCTTCTTATTTTCAGCGCTTATGTTTCTTATTTTCGAAGCACTCCAATCTTTTTATTAGTCATGCTTGGTGTGGTATTCTTTCGAAAAGTATCTAACAATTGTAACTGTTTATTAAGTATTTCGTAGGTTGGGCAGGACTTGATGAGCATATTAAGAGGAGCTAAGTTGAGTTTCTTAAATAAAGAAAACCAGAAGACCAGCATTAGATAAGCAATTTAGCAAGAATTATGGTTAATGAACTTCCTGAACTAAAACCGAAAAGTAAGTGTTTCACAATCCTGAATCAATGAAGAAGCAATAACATAAACAAGACTTATAAAAAAATTAATAAAGGAGAAAATTATAATGAAAGTAGTAGCATTTGGCGCTAGTAGTAGTAAACAATCCATAAACCAGCAATTGGCAATATGGGCAGCAATGCAATCTAATGCTGATGTAGTGGAGATTGACCTGAATGATTTTGAAATGCCCATTTTTAGTATTGATCGTGAGAGGGAAGGAATTCCACCAAAAGCAAAAAAATTTAAATCTATTTTGAACGATGCTGATGGAATAATAATCTCATTTGCAGAACATAATGGAAGTTATTCCGCAGCCTTCAAAAACATTTTTGATTGGATGAGTAGAGTGGAAAAACCTATTTGGTCGAATAAACCAATGTTTTTAATGGCAACTTCGCCAGGAGCACGCGGGGGAATAAATGTACTGAATAGTGCATCAGCGTCTTTTCCCCATCAGGGAGCCCAGGTTGCCGCAATTTTTTCTTTACCTTCTTTCAGTCAACATTTTAATAAACTATCGGGTATTACTGATAAAACAATGAACGACAATTTCAACCGTGAGCTTAACAAATTCAATAAATTACTGGTTGAAACGGCAACTAAAAAGACAACATCAAGCGCATGACACTTTTCAATACATTATTTCGATGATGTCATAAAAGAATTAAGCCTTTGCACGGTTTTTTCGCCATTGGTTTCATAGGTAGTGTGAACATATGTTACTACATCGCCTATAATCGGATTTGTAATTTTTTTGCTAGTAGATCATTCAATTTATTTGTTCTAAGTGTTTCGCAACGGTTCGAATAAATGTACTTTTTATAGTGTTTTTTTGTTGACAACTTTCTTTTAATCATAAATCCTTATTATTTCTCCGTTGGATTTACCAAAGACACTTCTCGCGTAAGCATTAATCACTTTTTTCATAGGAATAGGATTGTGGCCAGGGAAATAATCCTTGTATTTATCATAAGCATCTTCTACAACTCCTAAGGAAACAGCATTTACGCGAATTCCATTTTCAATTTCTAATGCAACGGCTTGCACAAAACTGTGAATTCCTCCATTTACCATTGCCGCGCTGGTAGTCTTTACAACAGGGTCGTCTGCCAAAATTCCGGTAGATAATGTTATAGAACCACTTGGATTTAGATAATTTCTTCCAATGCGAACAACATTTACTTGTCCCATTAACTTACTTTTCACTCCAATATAGTAGTCTTCTTCACTCAATTCATCAAAATCATCCCATTTAGCTTCTCCGGCAATACAAATTATTGCATCCAACCCAACAGTTTTCTCAAACATTGATTTGATTGAATGACTATCTGAGATATCAACGATGAGATCCCCACTTGTCCGTCCGGCAATGATTATCTCGTTACTGTCTGAAAAATGTGAAGAAACTTTGTTTCCGATCGTTCCATTTCCACCAATTATCAATATTTTCATATAGTTTTCGTTTTGTTTGTTGCCAACGAACCAGATATTGCACAAGCCTCTGAAACTTTATAGTACCTTCTAAAATAGAGGATTTGCAGATCACATTCAAATTACACAAGGAGGTATGTGATATATCACAAATACAATTCTGGGTTTAAAGCAAAGTTTGTAGATAAATTGAACAATTCCCCCACAGGCATGTGTATGATTTATGCCGGCTGTGCTCAAATTTAAAAACAGGCTTATCCAATTATTTGCCGGAGACATTGTTGTTTTCCCATTAGGCACGGAGCATTGGCTAGCAGATATAGAATCGAGTGAAAGAAAATTGGGCCAGGAAGTGATAGAATGTATTTTTAGTGGTGAATCATTATTTGAAGGTGACAAAATTGCGACTACTCTTATTTGTGGTCATTTTGAGTTCGACAAGAGCATTGATCATCCCTTCATTAAAGAGTTGCCGGAAATTATACATATCACTGATTCCGAAAAGAAAGAGTTGTCCTGGATGGAATCTATTATAAATCTTGTTTCTCAAGAAGCTGGAACTGAGAAGGCTGGAAGTAATATCATTGTGAATAAACTGGCTGAAGTATTATTTATTTATGTGTTAAGAGCTTATGTTCAAAGAAAAAGTTCTAAAATAGGGTTTTTAGCAGCAATTCAAGACGAGCGAATAAGCAAAGTTTTAAAAGCCGTTCATACCTCACCCGAAAAAGATTGGCCTCTTTCTTCATTGGCTCAATTAGCAGGTATGTCGAGAACTGGATTTAGCAACAAAATTAAAACACTGATAGGAGATACACCTTTAAATTATATTACCCAGTGGCGGATACTACAAGCAAAGGAATTACTAAAAGAAAGTAAAAAGCAGGTTGGAGAAATAGCTGAAATCGTTGGATACAAATCTGAAGCAGCGTTTAACAGAGTTTTTTAAAAACGTGTGGCTCAAACACCTCTTAAGTACAGGCAATCTGCTCTGGCTTATTGATAGATCTCTACCACTAAATTACCGTTCGCCAAATGGTCCTCCCCCATTTTTTATCTTTCCATAGAAACAGGAGATCTCACCATTATCTCATCGACATATCGATGATTACAACAAATAAAGCAAAAGTTACAATTTATATCGATTCGCTACGATCTTGATAAAGAGCGTTATAATGCTCATTATCTTTGTTAGATGAAGTATTTACTGTTTAATAAACTTTAGATTTTTAACACGTCCCGCCATTAATTCGAACTCTTCTATTCTACCATTGGAATCTTTTTTAAACTCAAATACCCCAAAGTCATCATTTGAAAATATGTTGTCCTTAATTGCATGCATGACTGATATTTCTTTCCCTTTTAGATAAAGTATCAAATCGGCATCCTTCATCATCAAATCATAAACCACATTAAGTTCATCGCTATTGTAAGATCCAGCAAATTTCTTTAATTCTTTATTGGAGTAAGAAGCGGGCTCGTAAGCTACAGATTCAATTGGTTCCCCATCGTCTATTGTGATAATCATTATCTGTTGGTTGTTCTCCCTAATTTCAAATTTCACCTCAATATCTGCATTAACTCCCAACATCTTAAATTCATTTTGATTGATGGGTATTAAATTACTTTCACTGTTTTCGGAACGATAGTATATCAGGGTATCATTTTTTAAGTAGATTTTTCTCGAGTAACTGTCTTCGATATTCCAATATGAAGCGCAAAACTTTTCAAGTTTTTTAGTTGATAATTTAAAGATCTTTTCGTTTAATTTACTTAATTTCGGTTGGTCCTTTTCATCTACCTCCAATTTATCTTTAAGGAATATATCTGCTACCTGATAAGCTTTTGATGTAGGATTAGCATCACTTCTGTTGGATAATATAATTACAGAAAAATTCTGCTCAGGAAATCTCATTAATTGAGCACGATAGCCCGCAAGGGCTCCTCCATGACTTACTGTTTTCAATCCTTTATATGTACCTATATTCAATGCAAAAGCATAGCCACTACTTTCACCATTATTTAAAAGGCCTTCTTCGTGCATCTTTTGAACAATTTCCTGCCCACCCTTTCCCAATTTATTGAAATAAAAGTTCTGGTCCCATAAGAACAGGTCTTCGATGTTAGAATACACACCACCAGACCCCACGAGATCAAATCTCATTATCAGGTTATCGAAACCATCTCCGTTTTGTTCTTTTTCATAACTAAAAACGCGATTTTTGATGATATCAGTATTATCATCATAGAATATTGTTTGGTGCATCCCCAGGGGTTCAAAAATGTTTTCTTTAGCAAACTCTTTTAGTGATTGACCTGCAGCTTTTTCAATAATCATTGCCAACATAAAATAACAAGAGTTGCTATAGAGGTATTGTTCTCCGGGAGAGAAATTCAAAACGTTTTGGTTCTTTATTAATTCATAAACCTCATCATCCTCTATATGATCGAGATAACTTCTTCCCTTGAGATACATCAGTGTTAAATAGTCTCTTACACCACTGGTATGATGTATAAAATGTCTAATAGTGAGCGGAGTCTCGTACTCCGGAAAATCAGGCAGAAATTTTTGTATTTCATCATCAAGATCTAATTTCCCTTTTTCTTCAAGTAATAAAATACTAAAAGTCACAAACTGTTTTGATACTGAGCCTATGTAGAAAACGGATGAAGGCGTAATGAATATGTCATGTTCCAGATCTCCTATTCCATATCCGTTAGAGTAGATTAACTTTCCATTATTTATAATTCCTAATGCGCAACCTGGAACATCTGGTTTATTCCATTCAGCAAAGATGCTGTCAACCGAAGCAATTTCTTTAATTTGTCCATGTGAGCAGATGGTGACAAAAGTGAAAATAATTGATACCCATAAATTTTTCATAGGGTTGTATTGTGTTTCAATATTTCATCAATTTTATTAGATACGATACATATCCGTATTTATATTAAATGACATATTTTTACTTTATTAATTCCTGATGAAGCGGATCTGTAATTCCTAATACAAGTATCATAATCAAACCAATAATACCGGTTAATAATACATAATAAAGCGTTGGTAAAATCGTCTTTCTTAAAACACTTCCTTCTTTACCTAACAGACCTACCGTTGCAGCCGCAGCTACTACATTATGTATCGCTATCATATTACCTGCCGCTGCTCCTACTGCTTGTAACGCAATAAATATAGAACCTGGCATCAATAAGTTTCTGGCAGCTGCAAATTGAAACTCACTCAGCATCATATTGCTAACTGTATTGCTTCCTGCTATAAATGCTCCCAAAGCTCCAATAGTTGGGGCAAATAAAGGATAAATTTCTCCTACTGAATTCGCGGCAAATTCTGCCATAGCTACAGGCATACTTGTTAGCTCTAAATCATTGACTCCCGAATTAATTAAGACCCTTACCATTGGTACCGTAAATACCAATACAAAACCCGCATCAATTAATGTTTTACCAGATTCTGAAATAGCACTTGTTAATTGCTTTGCTTTCATATTATGTAAGAAATAAGTAATCAGTACTACAAAAATCATGATCCCTCCGGGTAGATATAACGGTGCGAAATCTGCTTTAATCCCTTCGCCTAAAATATCAATAAAATGAATTTTCACTTTATTAAGTAGCGTATTAATGCCTAATGAATCTATCCTGGTCAATACTAAAATTATTGCTACGAATAAATAAGGTGCCCAGGCTTTTACTAAAGACATCTTTTTAGTTGGCATGGCGGCTGATAATTCCTCAGCCTTTACTTGTAGTTTACCCATCCACTCTGCAGGCCATTCTGATGCCGGAGCAAAATCCCAGGCTGTTTTTGGGGTTAAAAAATTATTTTTTGCTGCTAATACAACTATTGGTAATCCTATTAAAGCTCCTATTATCGAAGGGAATTCTGGTCCTAAGAAAATACCCGTTAGGGCGTAAGGTACTGTAAATGCCAAACCTCCTAAAATAGCAAAAGGAAATATTGAAAATCCTTCTTTCCATGATCGATTTTTACCAAAATAACGTGTCATTGTTGCACACATAAACAATGGAATTAACGTTCCAACAATCGCATGCGTAACTGCTACTTCAGTAGTAATTATTGCCAAAAACTGATCCCAGCTACTTCCCAGATCTATTAAATCAGAACTAATTTTTTCATGGTTTAATCCACCCTCTATTCCTATAATAATAGGTGTTCCTACTGCTCCAAAAGATACGGGTGTACTTTGTATCATCATGCCCATGGTAACGGCTGCCATCGCAGGAAACCCTAATCCTACCAATAATGGCGCACAAATGGCCGCTGGTGTACCAAAACCCGCTGCTCCTTCTATAAACGAGCCAAATAACCAGGCAATAATAATTACTTGTACTCGCCTATCGGCACTTATATTAGTGAATCCGCTTCGTATGGCAACTAATGCGCCTGAATTTTTTAAGGTGTTCAATAATAAAATGGCGCCAAATATGATCCATAATATAGCGGCAGTATATACTAACCCTTGTATTGTAGATGCCATTATTCTATTAAATGACATTTCCCAGGCAAAAAATGCGATCACCGCAGCCAATAAATAAACTATTGGCATCGTTTTTTTTGCCGACCAGCGTAATCCTATTAATAAGATTCCCGAAACCAATATCGGCATAAATGCCAGTAAGGCTTGTAAGGCTATGTTTTCTTGTATTATTTCCAATTTATTTTTTATACATTATTCATTTTGATGCTTTTTTGCTTAATTCACTGCAACGATCATAGAACGCACTAAAAGTAGTGAAACTGCATCAACCCTCAAAAGTTTGCAAGTCGAAATCACATTGGTTTGTAAAATCCGGGAAATCACAATGTAGCAACCAGCCAAAAAGTCTCAATAAGTGAAATGAAGAGGCCAATAAGAACTTAAATTTCAATTAGCTAAGTGACATATGCATTCATTGCAACCATTAGCTCTTTCCCGAATTAAACCATCATACTCCGTACCTAATTCAATACTTTGGTCTATATTAGGATTTATGCTTTATCTAATCAATCAGGCTAAACTATACTCAAATAATATCGCCATAATAGCTGATGATAAGGCATATACCTATCAGCAATTGCTTATAAGCTCACAAAATTTCGCTTCCCTCTTGCTCAATGGTGCCAAAGACCTGAATCAAAAACGCGTTGCTTTTGTTTTGCCACCTGGCATGGATTATGTCATCGTGCAATGGGCCATTTGGCAGGCAGGAGGTATAGCGGTACCACTCAATCCAAAGGCACCTTTAGACTCACACCGCTATGTGCTAGAGGATGCAGCAGTTGACATTATAGTTACTTCTCCTATTTACATAGCTGATATTGAAGCGCTAGCATCCGAATTAAAAATCCGCGTGGTCACATCAGGAATGTCCGCTGAGCTAACTCCCGATCTTCCCGATATAGCAGCAGATCGGGCCGCAATGATCCTCTATACCAGTGGCACAACAGCTGCACCCAAGGGGGTGGTATCAACCCATGAAAATATAGAAGCACAGGCAAAAGCTTTAGTGGAAGCATGGGAATGGTCGGCAACTGACCGTATTATCAATGTGCTACCCATGCATCATATTCATGGTATCATAAATATTCTAACTTGTGCCCTTATGTCCGGCGCTTCCTGTGAATTCATGGCCAGGTTTGAACCAAAAGTACTCCTGGATAAACTGTGCCAGCCAGAGGTAACGCTTTTTATGGCGGTACCCACCATTTACTATAAGCTGGTAGCCTATTGGGAATCGTTAGATCAGCCCGAGCAAATAAAAATTTCAGCAGGTCTTAATACCCTAAGACTCATGGTTTCAGGTTCCGCTGCGCTTCCTGTTTCTACTCTGGAAAAATGGAAAAATATTACTAGTCATACGCTTCTGGAACGATATGGCATGACCGAAATTGGCATGGCTATCAGTAATCCTTACATTGGTGAAAGACGTCCTGGTCATATTGGCTTGCCCCTGCCTGGAGTGGAATTAAGATTAGTCGATGAAGAAATGCATGATGTACAAATTGGTGAGCAGGGTGAAATACTGGTCAAAGGACCCAATGTGTTTAAAGAATATTGGAATAAACCTGAGATTACACATGCCGCATTTACAAGCGACGGCTGGTTTAAAACAGGTGATATAGCCATATTCAAGGAAGGCTATTATAAAATAATAGGGCGAAACTTAGATATCATAAAGTCTGGTGGTTACAAGCTGTCGGCATTGGAAATTGAAGAAGTATTACGGAGCTATCCTGGTATTAGCGATTGTGGAGTTGTAGGCATCCCGGATGAGGAGTGGGGCGAATTGGTTGCTGCAGCTTTGATAATCGATGGCGATTCCTTTACCGAAAGGGAACTGATTCTTTGGTTGTCGAATAAACTTCCCAGGTATAAAATACCAACTGTATTCAAGAAATTGAGGGAGTTGCCACGAAATGCAATGGGCAAAGTAGTTAAAAATGAACTCAAAGAAATCTTTATTCATAGCGTATGAAAATTTATGGCGTGGCATTTCTTGCTGCTTGCTTCTTACTAGGTCAACTGGCTGGCAAATATTTAGGAATAGCACTTGGCGTAGGTGGAAATGTGGGCGGCGTTGGCCTGGCTATGTTATTGCTGGTGCTTGTAAACGATCGTTTTTATAATAAAACATCCATTCATCCAGAAACAAAAAGCGGTATCATTTTCTGGAGTACCATGTACATACCGGTGGTAATCGCCATGGCCTCCGTGTTAAATGTTAAGGTCGCGCTTACCGGTGGATGGGTAGCGGTATTTTCTGGCATAATAGCTACCTCTTGCTGTTACCTGTTGATCCCCATGCTCTCCAGGTTGGCCAAAACCAAAGGTACTGCAGAATGAGTGGCCTCGAAGTATTAGATAACCTGCTCATCAAGAATGGCCTTATCATGGCTTTCCTCGTAGTCGGCATCATGATGTGGCTGTCAGATCTTATTTCGAAAAAACTCTTCAGGAAACGAATACCAGGAGTAGCCATTGCCATTTTAGCAGCACTTGTATTGGCTTATTTTGGCGAGGAAAAGGGCGTAGCCAATTTTCCTGTATTTTCTGGTATGGCCCTTTTAGGAGGGGCCATGTTACGCGATTTTACCATTGTAGCTACAGCCATGGGGGTAAGTTTGTCTGAACTGAAGAAAACTGGTCTGGCAGGTATCTTATCACTGCTCATTGGTGTAATACTAACCTTCTTCGTAGGTGGGCTAATAGGTTATGCCATGGGTTACACTGATGCGGTGAGCTTTACCACAATAGGTGCAGGGGCATGTACTTATATTGTAGGCCCTATAACGGGAGCGGCCATTGGAGCATCATCTGATATTATTGCCATAAGCGTAGCCACAGGAGTAATAAAGACCATTTTTGTTACTATTATTACACCTATTGTAGCAAAAAGAATTGGTTTAGACAATCCAGGTACAGCCATGGTATTTGGTGGCATGATAGGTACCACAAGTGGAGTTGCGGCTGGCCTGGCAGCAACCGATCCTAAACTTGTGCCTTATGGTGCAATGACGGCAACATTCTATACAGGCATTGGTGTCCTCCTCTGCCCTTCTGTTTTTTATTTATTGATGAAATACCTGCTTAGTTAGTGTCATATCGATCGTACCGTGTTGGGTAAGTCGCCGAAATTTTCGTACTGGACAATGCAACCATTTGAATGCCCCCAATATGATGTTTCTTAATAACAGGCAGCTTAATGTTTTCATTTGATATCTTGATAAAGGATTAGGTAAACATTTCTTGATTGTGTAGATTTAGCATATTCATGTAGGATACAAATAATGATAATTGATTTTCATAACCATTTTTATCCTCCCGAATATATTAAGGAAATAGAAACTGGTCCCAGTTTTTACAAAATTACTTATGACGAGGAAGGTAATCCTGTAATACATTCGCCAGGGGATTACAATATAATAGTGCCTGGCCACAGATTAATTGATGTACGAAAGCAGGTTTTGATAGATCAGGGAGTCGATAAACAGGTGTTAACATTCACTGCCCCTGGCACCATTGTGGAAACTCCTGAGAGATCAGTGGAATTAGCTAGGAAAGTGAATGATATATTTTCTTCAATAGCCAAAAACCACAAGGACAGTTTCACTGCTCTGGCAACTTTACCATTAAATGATCCAAACGAATCAGTAGCCGAACTGGAACGGATCATGGGCCCTCTGGGACTAAAGGGTGTGATGCTTTACAGCAACGCAAATGGTGTGGCGTTGAGTGATGAAATATTCTGGCCGTTGTATGAAAAAGCGAATGAACTCAAGGCAGTGTTTTACATACATCCCACTTATCCGGTAGGAGTAGAAGCTATGACAGAATTTATGTTAATGCCTTTACTTGGATTTACATTTGATACAACTCTTGCAGCCGCAAAGCTAGTATTTACAGGAATCCCTGAAAGATACCCCCATATTAAATGGGTATTAGGACATCTTGGTGGCACGATTCCTTACTTAGCTGAGAGGTTGGATAGAGGATATGAAGCCTTCAAAGAATGCAGGGTACATATTGACAGACCGCCAAGCTACTATTTAAGACAATTCTATTATGATACTGTAAACTTTGATATTAATGCCCTGGAATTTGCAGTGGATTTTGCCGGAGCAGATCATGTGATCGCCGGCAGTGATTATCCCCATCAAATAGGAAGTATATCCAAAATGATTGAAAGCATTTCTAAGATGAATCTAACAGCGAGCGACAAAGCTAAAATTTATTGTGAGAACTCAATGAAGCTGCTGGGTCTTTAGATAATTATTTTCTTTCTTTTTAACAAATAGTGGACCAAAAGATAAGTGCTTGAGCTGCAGACCAATCCAAATAAAAGTGTTGGGAAGCCAGTTTCAGTACCATAGAAAGTCCATAGAATTGAGGATAAAATACCAACGAGAATCGATGCCATCGCAGCCTGCCATCTCGGGTTTCGAACATAGACTGAGAATACTACCACAGGCAGGTAAGTGGGAATAAAAATGGCGGTAAGGTAAATGAAGGCATCGGTCAGTGAATCCACATACTGAGAAGCAAAAATGGATATTATTCCAATAATAAGAATTGAGCGTTTGGAATAATTCAATCTCCTTTTATTGGAAATTGTTTTCCTTATAACCGATAGAATATCAACAGAAAATACGATCGAAGCTCCGTTCAGGATGCTATCTTGTGTGGACATTATTACACCGATCATTGCAACGGCAAAGATCCCATGAAGAATTCGGTGATAAAGGTTGTTTCCCAGCAACAATAGTATTTCGTCGCTTTCTTCCAGACCTGGGTACAGGAAATTACCCAAATCTCCTACAATCACCATTATGAACATCCAGGTAAACATAAATATGGAGGTCCAGATCATAGCCTTTTTAGCTGAAAAGGCACTATTTGAAGCTAGAATCCTATTTACCGTTGTTGGATGCATCATACCTAAAAGCAGCCAAGTGAGTGCATGCTCGAGGTAATTTCCCAACTGAAAATCTGAAACTTCAACAGAAAATTTTTCCTTTGTAGATACCAGGTATTCCGAGATGGAAAAATCTTTTGAAAATACCATAATCAGGATTAGAAGCGGAATTAGAACCACGAAGTGCGCTAACTGAAAAGCGTCAGTTTGTATGGTAGCTCGAATTCCCCCGAAATAGGAGTAAGCTGTTATTATTAATACAATTACAGTCACAGAAATGCTTTGATCCCAACCAAATATATTGCTTACTAGAATCCCTCCAGCACTGGTAACGAAGATCGAAATAAAAACAAGTTGTGCGAAGACCAGTATACCGATGGTGACTTTAACCACCTTGCTGTTGTGCGTATTGGAACCAGCGATAAGGTCACCAGCAGATAGTGCATCGGGAAATTTCCGATACACCTGTTTGGCAAAAAAGATGGCCATTACTAAATAATTTACTCCTACCCACATTATGGATAAGTAGTAATAGATGCCCGCGCTATATCCTTCCTTGACAATTCCCATAGTATAGGCAGGACCAATCATCGTAGCAGCAAGAGTAGCAAAAATGAGGGCGCTTCCCAGGCTTTTGTTCGCGACTGCATATTCAGCGAAGCTGGTTTTTCTCCTCGAATAGATTATGAATAGAAAGTATAAGCCTGCAAAAAGCAGGACAATTATTTTGTCAGCAGACATGCTCTTTATAAATTTCCTCTACGTTAACTTATTTGCAAAATAGCTTCAAATAGCATAGAGAGGCTAATGTTTCGAGAATTTTCTTCATAGTTAAAGGTATGATCATCAACGTTTGGCTCAAAAGCGTTGCTGTCAAACAAGGCAGTTATGATTTTTTAGTTTTTGTTATGTGGATTTATCTATCAAGTGATTATTGTAACTATGGTCACTGAAATCATAACAGCAATCGCTGCCATTATTGAATCACGCACTTCCATAACAGTTTGGTTTATCTTGCGTGTAATTTTAGTGTTTTCAACTATCGTTATTATCTTATACTTGATCCTATCTGACTTTTCTTTTGAAATTTCGGATTGCAGATCAGCCCTATGTTTTTTATCTCCTTGTTAGGTGCTGTCTCAGAAGATTAGTAGTCTGGTGAAAACAGATCTAATGTTTGTAATTTTAGAATCAAAATTGATTTCAAACGCCATGTCAAGATTTGTAACATTGCTTAACTCATTCGCTGCCAGACCGAACGATTCCAAATCAGATACATTTGACAAATTACTTATACTGACCATTTCTTTATGCTGCGGTTTTTCTGGCTTGATTTGGAGTCTAATGTATTATGTCGTTTTTGACTTTGGGCTTACAATGCTCTTACCACTTGGTTTTATAGTCATTGTAGGATCGGGGATGCTTGTGTCGCACTTTATGAGAGACCATAGGCCTTTGCTTTATGCTCAGCTGGCTTGTATTACCTGGATATCAGCATTTATTCAATGGAGTATTGGAAGCATGGAAAATTCCGGCTTGGTAATTTGCTGGAGTTTCCTTGGTCCACTTGGTGCATTGATTTTTCTATCCCTAAGGCAAGCAATTCTGTGGATGATTATGTTCATATTCATTGTTATTGTATCAGCATGGTACGAACCTGCCCTATTAGGCACACCATTGGAAGTCAGCGAGCCGGTACGAATCATGTTCTATGTGATGAATATTGGTACCTCCCTTATTATTGTATTTATAGCAACGTCGTGGTTTGTTCGAAGGATTAAAAATGAAAAGAGGCGTTCAGATAAGTTGGCTGATAGACTTCAGGCATTATTTGGACAACATGTTTCGAAAGAAATTGCGGAAGAACTAATTACAAAAGATGGGGATGTTGGACCAGGCAAATATTTTGATGTATCAGTCATGTTTGTTGATATTCGAAACTTTACAACTTTTGCAGAATCTCGGGCACCCAGAGAAGTGAGTAATTTTCAAAACCTTGTATTTGGAGAATTTATTAATATAGTTCGGGAACACAAGGGAATTGTACTACAAGCATTAGGTGATGGCATCATGGCAGTATTTGGTGCTCCAGTTGAGAATGAGGAGCATGCACTGGATGCAATTCAAGCTGGATATGCAATACTTAAAAAAGTTCAAGAATTGAGTGATAATGGTGAAATTCCAGTAACCACCTTGGGGATAGGTTTACATAGCGGAAAGGTAATTGCAGGCGAAGTCGGAAACGAATTCAGAAAGTTCTATATCCTCTCAGGCAGTAATGTTATAGTTGCCGCAAGAATTGAACAATTAAATAAAGAATATAGCAGCCAATTCCTGATATCTAAAAGTGTTTATGATCGCATTAATCAAACTTCTATTGAATACAAATTCAAAGGAGAGCAGTTACTTAAAGGCATATCCAAACCAGTAGGTATTTATCAGTTAGTTTAAAATTGATAGAGATATCGCCTAACGTCTTGATAAAGTGAGTTGCTTTAATTTTTCAAGATAAATAAAAGTACATATTAAATGTAGCAGGTCCATACACTGAAAACCCAAAGTCTTTTGTAAGTCCATCAATCTTTTTTCCAAAAGCATCATAAAGATTGGTGATCGTGTTATCCTCAATCACTGATGCATCAAAGGAGGTTCCTTTTTCTCCGGTAGCTTCATCCTCTTGCGGTACATTGCAGGCGGTAGCTGCAAGTACAACTGTTCACAAAATCAACGCTTTCTTTTTAATCGAATTAATTATGCCCAACGATTATTGTAAAATGAATTTTAAATTCATTTTACATATTCGTTGTGTGTTCGTGCATTTTATTTATTCTTTTTTCTTGCTGTCATTTTGCTTTGAGATAAACACAATACATTTTTATCCAAACTCAAGTTCAGAGTCGTTGTCATATCGAATTCAGATAAGACCAAAACGACTCGCCTTCTACTTCTCCATAATCGTCAGCTATTTCAGTGGTTATATCGGACAAATAAAGATCATAAACAATTGCCCTTTCATGCTGAAGTGGGGAGCTGCAAACACATTTCAAACCATTCAACTATTCCGGGTTCAATAATCTTTGCCCTCTTCATGGATGAAACTATCTCGTTTCCATCCGGCTTTTGACTGCTAATTGATCCATCGGTTAGCTTTTCAAGAAATTCGCTTGCTCTCTCTTTTTTGTATTTGGCTCTGACCTTATAAATTATCGTTATTTGCTTTTAAATTGTTTTTCTTTAATAGATGAATTGTCTTCGATCATTATTACTTGATGAAATTATGAATCGCTTCGTCTGCGTTATTTTGAATTGTTTCGTTGCTCAAATCATCAAATATAGTTCCTTGATCAACTAAAGGACCAGTGAGAACCGGTTTTTTACTCCCGTAAAATATGCCACTCTTAAACGATTTGTCGTGTAAGACATCTACAAATCTCTTGGCTCCCACTTCTAGCTTGTGCATTAGTCCAAATAGTGGCATTAATTTAAGACCGATTTGATTATACATAAATTGCATCAAAGGAGGAAGATCATTCATAACATCTGTTCCACTGGTTCCACCAGGACTAATTGTGACAATCCTAATCCCTGGATGCTTACGAGCTAGTGAAGACATCCACAATGCGGCAATATATTTTACTGGTCCATAGACTACCGTTGGGTCGGCCTTATCTCCAAAGAACGATCCATCACATATAGATTCGAATTCATTGACCGAAGACGTTTTTAAATTGGGTTGTTTCATGCCCATTTTCCTTACACCTCTTGCTGCTTCTGACCCGGCATATATTGCTACATTGGTCAGTTTTTTTGATTTCAAAAGTTCCTCCGCCAAAACCACGTGTCCTAGCACGTTTACAGCAAAGATTTGAATCACTCCATCCACAGTCTTGTCAAAGAAGTTTTTGCCACCCATTCCACCTGCATTCATAACAAGTGCGTCAATAGGACCACTTAGCCCTTCAACAGCAGATCTAACAGAGTTTATATCTGAAACATCCATAAGAACGATTTCAAAAATTGATTTGCCCGTAGATTCCTCAAGTGACAATTTGGCGACTTTCGCTCTTGCTTCATTTCTGCAAGCCAAATATATTTTTTCAGTTTCATCCATTAATGCTAATTGACGAGCGCATTCTTTACCTAATCCTCCATTTGCACCTGTTATCAAAATACTTTTTATCATATTCTAAATTATTTTCTATCTAAATTCAAATATAATGAGTCTTGCTCTCTAATATCAAGAAATATATTTCCAGCGAATTATGTTATGCTTCACAACGATGTGTTATGAGCATAGCGGATTTCTAAACGCTTACTTTTCGGTTTCCACTAACTTTAATTTATTTTATAGCTTTAAATTATGTACCAACTCCGCTTTTGATTATAAACCCTGATATCAGCTGATTGATTATACTTCAGATAAGCCCATTTTATCTTGTTTAAATCTGTTTTGAAGACCGGGAAACGATTGCAGATAAATTGAATCCTTTAACTATAAGCCATAACCGCTAAAAACGGTTGATTCAAACCCAAAGGGAGAGATATGTTATATAAAGTATTAATTTTCTTTATTCATTATTTGCAGATACCGGTATTAGCTAAACAGTTGTGGTGGATTTTACAACTATGCCCATCAGACTCGCTTAAATTAGCTAATAACCTTTAATTGTCATGATACCACGAGCCCGCCATGACGATTTCGGTGTTGTTGGCGGCATGTGTTTTTTTCTTTTCAATAATCAATGTTGTAGGTTATAATTTGAAGTTCATTGTCAAAATTCTCATTTTCGGCTAGACTCAATTTGTGTTGTCTCGTTGAAGCTACAAAAGTCAAACACCTTTGCCGAGTATCAATGTATTACGTTTTACCTTTAATAAATCAATAATTTCATTACCAATAAGCCACCCGGCAAATTCACCACCACAGGTAAATATCTGTCTTTTTTTTAATTTCTTCTGTTACTAATTCAACTGCCACTTTCAAAATACTTATGATTTATTAAGTCATTGTTGGCAACCTTTCGAAATTATTTCCCTTGCGTATACCATATTGAAGAAGTATATGCCCTTTCTTGCAATGTCATTGCTGCATTAGTTCAATCATTTTGTCAACCTGTTTATCCTTATCAATCAGCTGCCCATCATGATAGAACATTATCAATTTAAGTGGAAAATTATTCCATGCTAATTTTGCCACGTTATCTGGACTGATGCTATGTCTACCAAGGGTTTTTTCTGTGGGCCAATCTATTGATGGGAAAGACACATACGCCAGTTCGGAACAAACTATCTTGTCCGTTGTGTTCAAATCAAAATTGAAATCGTATTTTTTACCTAATTGACGAAAAGCCATAATAAGCGCCTCTTTGGCCAATGCTTCTTTTGTGTCTTCTTTGAAAATTGGTCGTAGAATAGCAAAATCGTCAATGTTCATAAAATGATCCAAAGTATTCAATTGCACACCGGAGCGCAGTGCTTCAATAATCTGATGTTCGTCTTTCGAGTTTGAATTTGCAGGTGAACCTATCTCATCGGCATGTGGTTTTACATGAATATCATCCCAAATCCCTATATCTATAAGCTCTGCTTTGGTACCTGTCCAAATAGCTACATGACCAAAATGACCGGGAATCAATTTGTCTGTGAGCCTAAATGGTGTTTTTTCGAGTAAAATATCAAGCGGCTGAAGTGTGGCCTTGATGTTTTGTAGGGCCTCATCGTCACCGTATAGTTTACCTTTTCTCGATTCGTATAAACCTATGGTATTGCCAAACAGCCCACTCAGCATATCGAACCCTTCATTAGTGGTTTCAGCAACCATGTCCGCAGAAATCCTTTCAAAAGCGACAAACTTCTTGGAAGCAATTTCTTTCACCCTAATTTTTTTAACATAGTTGTAGGATGGACTTGAATCTATCAATAGTTGCAAATAAGCAAAATCAGAATCTTCATGGACAAACTCAAGGGATTTTTTTTCTTCTTCGTAAAAGGTAATCACCCTTCTTACCCTATGGCGTGCTTCTATGGAGTTAGCGGCCAGCGTCATTTCCATCAGTTTGTTGGCCAGTACGCCAAATCCCATATCAGGATCGTTAATAACATTTCTTAGCCTACTGTCTTGTTCAAATAGCACTGTGCCAAGAAAATAATTGTCGTATAATGTAAGTGCAGCTCCTAACGAAAGCATTAATCCCTTTAATCGCAGTTGGGGATCTATGTTATATTCAGCCAGGGTAGATTCTTCTACATCAATGCTACACTCGTAAGCATTAGCAATGGCATACAAATCCTCACGAATGTCAAGATAATCTTCGGTTCCTGTTTTTAAAATTATCAAATCTCTACTGCTCAAAGGTTCGACTTTATTCAGCCTCAGTCTATTCGAAACTTCCAGCATTTGAGATCTGGCAACAAGGCTATACTCAACCAGGAGCAGCAGTTTTTCAAAGTCTTCCTGAAAAATTAATTCTACAGATGCGCCATCTGCCAATTTGAGTGTTAGCTGCTCAAAACAGGCAACTTCCTTTTCTTTTAGATCTGCGGCTATATCAACATAAGTATAGGCAGCGATGGCAATAATGAGAATAAGTAGTCCAAGAGAAATCTTCTTGATTCGGCTCTTTTTCATTGTTTAAACTTTGGACGATTGATAAATATAAGGCTTTTGGTTGGCAATTTCAAGAGCTTTTTTATCCATAGCCGGCAAGCAATGGTATTTGTATTAGTTCATTAGGTGCTTTTTGGGTGGAGGTGGAGAAAAAAGAGGAGATGTCTGTGGTTTCAGGATGACTTTAAGTTCTAAGAAGTGTCTGGCAGGAATTCAGGAAGACGAATTAAGCTTGACCAAGAGCAGTGCATTAGTCATGCTATAAGACTCCTTTGGGAACAATTTTTCTTGTCCAGGACTTAATTTGTTTTGCTGTGCCCGCTTTTTCATCAGGATTTGATGCCAGGGTAGTTTCCCATGAGTTCTCAGGTTTGAATTCTTCTTCCATACCTATTAATACGTTCCTTGCAACACTTTTAGAGTGAATTATGGTTAAACATTCGGTGTTTAAATTAGCACTTCGAGGATCGAGATTAAATGTCCCGATAACTGTTGTCTGGCCGTCGATAACCATAGACTTAGCATGATGGCCAAAAATTGGAGTATAATCAATTTCCATTTGCAAAGCACTAGTCATGATTTTGCGGCGCACGGCAGCATCTGGCCGGAATTCATAAATTCTTACCCCAGTTGCCAATAACGCTTCTCTATCTCGCTGGTAACCGCTAAATGCTTCTAAATTATCGGTTGAGGCGAGGCTATTGGTAAGTATTCTTATTTCCACACCACGTTGGGTGGCATCCTTAAAAAGATTTCGACTTAACGCAGTGGTTATCAAATAAGGTGACTGGATAACAATGGAGTGTTTGGCATTTTTCACCAGCTCAATTAAAGCATCGGTAGTAATACCGCCACCACCCAGGC